>CAMLNK010000641.1 GCA_946481035.1 uncultured Dyadobacter sp.
TATTACGACATTATATCCAGGCGCGGCGCCCACGGAGGTAGAGGCCGAGGTCAGCAAGAAAATAGAGGACGCGGTGTCCGGCCTGGATAACATTGAAGACGTGACTTCCAAATCGATGGAAAGCGCGTCGCTGGTGATCGTGCAGTTTAAGGCCGGTACCGACATCGATAAGGCATTGGAAGATGCCCAACGCGATGTGAACAATATGCTCAGCGACCTGCCCGACGATGCGGAGACGCCCTCATTGTCCAAAATCTCGCCGAGCGATCAGCCTATTATGCAGCTGCTCGCGACTTCCAGCCTGCCCAACGAAGTTTTTTACCAACAGGTAGAAGACAAATACCTGCCGATGTTGCAGCAGATCGAAGGCGTGGCCGAGATTACCATGACCGGCGGCGACCAGCGCGAGATCCGTATCAATGTAAATAATGACAAACTCAGGTTCTACGGATTATCGCTTTTGCAGGTAACGCAGGCCATTAACCAGGCTAACCTCGACTTCCCGACCGGGAAAGTGAAAAACACGTCGGAGAATATGACGCTTCGGCTCGCCGGTAAATTCGCTTCATTGGACGACATCCGCAACCTCGTTATTACCTCACCGGTGAACAATAGCCCCATTCGCGTGGGCGACGTGGCCGAAATTACCGATGGCCTTACGGACGCGGAAAGTATCAGCCGGTACAATGGCGTGAATGGCATTGGTTTGTTTATCAAGAAGCAATCCGATGCGAATGCGGTCGAGATCAGTAAATCGGTGCAGGCGAAACTGGCTTCCATTGAGAAGGCTAATGCAAAGGATCACATCAAATTCGCAATCGCTTACGACAGTTCGATATTCACTCTGGAATCTGTGGAAGCGGTAACGCACGATTTGGTGATTGCGGTAATCCTTGTGGCAGTGGTAATGCTGCTCTTCCTGCACAGTTTCCGGAATGCATTCATTGTGATGGTTTCGGTGCCGGCGTCACTCATTGCCGCATTCCTGTTTATGTATGTGATGGGCTATTCGCTCAACCTGATGACACTCCTCGCGCTCTCGCTCGTGATCGGTATCCTGGTCGACGATTCCATTGTGATCCTGGAAAACATTCAGCGGCATTTGGAAATGGGTAAGAACCGCTGGGACGCGACGGTAGAAGGTGTGACCGAAATCGGTTTTGCCGCATTGGCCATTACGCTGGTGATCGTGGTGGTTTTTGTGCCGATTACCATGGTGAATTCGGTGATTGCGGACCTTTTGAGGCAGTTTTCATTGACGGTAGCATTCGCAACGATGGTTAGTTTGCTGGTGAGTTTTACATTAACTCCGTGGATGACGTCCAATATGGCGAAAGTCGAACGTCTTAACCCAAAAAATCCGGCGCAGGCTTTCCTGATCTGGTTCGAAAAAGGTTTGACAGCACTGACAAAATGGTACCACGGCTCCCTGGAATGGGTGCTGGGGCACAAACTGGCTTTCTCGGGTATATTGGTAGCGATCGTGGTCATGACCGGCTGGGTAATGGGCCTGGGCATTATCGGGTCGGAATTTGTGGCGGAAGGCGATCAGGGGAAATTCCTGCTCACGATGAAGCTCGACAAAAGCGCTTCGTTGCAGCAAAACAACCTGAATGCGAGAAATATCGAGGACTATCTGCGCAAGAAACCGGAAGTGAAAACGATTTTCGCGAACGTCGGCGGCGCCAGTACGGGCCTGAATAGCTCAGGGCGCGGCGAAACCAACCGCACAGAGCTCACCGTGGAGCTGATTCCCGTGAATGAACGTAAGAATGCACAGCCCACAGAGGATTATATGCTTTCGGTGCGCAAGGAGTTGGAACAAAAATTTGCAGGAGTGGAATTCAACTCGGCCGCCATCGGCATGGTGAACTCCGGCACGGCGCCTATTGAAGTATTCCTGAGCGGCGACAACCTCGATAAAATCCTGGCGGCGGCGAATGACCTCGCCAACCGCCTGCGGAAGACACCGGGTGCGAACGACGTCAACGTGTCCGTGGAAGCCGGTAACCCCGAAGTCCGCGTGGATATCGACCGTGAGAAAATGGCGAAACTCGGGCTGGACATTCAAACCGTAGGTGCTACCATGCAAAATGCATTTGCCGGTAACGACGATTCCAAGTTCCGGGATGGGGGAGAAGACTACGATATCCGCATTATGTTGGATGCATTCGATCGTAAAAACCCGGAAGATGTGAAGGCGATTACATTTTATAGTCCGGTGGCTAAGCAATCCGTGCAGCTTGCACAGTTTGCGGATGTAACCCTGAGTACTGGCCCAAGTATTGTAGAGCGCAAAAACCGTCGCTCATCCGTCACAGTCACCGCCAATACATTAGGGATTGGATCGGGAACTTTGGTGAGTAATATTCAGGCCGGTTTAAAGGAAAATCCGCTCCCGGACGACATTATACTTACCTGGGGTGGCGACGCGAAGAACCAAAGCGAAGGTTTCGGGTCACTGGGGCTGGCCATGCTGGCGGGGCTGATGCTTGTGTATTTCATCATGGTGCTGCTCTACGACAGTTTTGTGTACCCGTTCGTAGTGTTGTTTTCGATCCCGGTTGCGGTGATCGGGGCGCTGCTGGCGCTGGCATTATCGTCGTCGAACATCGGGATTTTTGCGATGCTCGGTATGCTGATGCTGATCGGCCTCGTGGTGAAGAATGCGATCCTGATCGTCGATTTCGCCAACCAGCAAAAGGCATCGGGGGTACCGTTCCGGAAGGCGATCCTGATTGCCGGTGAGGAACGCCTCCGGCCGATCCTGATGACGACCATCGCAATGGTGATCGGGATGGTGCCGATTGCCACGGCGACAGGCGCCGGAGCCGAGTGGAAGAACTCGCTCGCGTGGGTACTGATCGGCGGTTTGACGAGCTCGATGCTGCTTACGATATACCTTGTGCCAATGGCCTATTATCTGGTAGACCGGCTTGGCGAAAAGTGGAATACGTGGCGTATGAAGTCGGGCAGGGTGCAGGAAAGCGTTGTAGTGGAAGAAATTTAAGGAAACTGAGTCTGGTAACATGAAAAAATTAATGTTTTGTCCGGCAACTTTGGATTCTTCCTGCAAACGCAAAGTCGGTCAGAGCTTGGCGGTTACAGGTCCGGGCACGGAAACGGGGCAAAACATTTTTTTTCTTTTTACCCGAAAAATACAAAATGAACGGGTATTTTAATGAACTAGTCCGTCCGGTATGGGGTTTACCTCTTAACCCGAATTATTGCCGAATCAAAATAGGAGTTTCTCAACGGTAGAAATTAGTTATTCAAAGGCAATCGATGACGGGTCAACAAGCGAAAAAATCATATCCAGACTCACGATCTAACTGTACGTAACATGGGAAATAAAAGCTACAATACCAACTGACTTGCCTGATGTCTCTATCAGGCCGCAGCCTGATGCCGGTAGGCACCCCACTAAAACAAGCTGTTGATTCTGACACAAATTACTTATGGGTAAAATCTTAAATAATCGCATTGCCGAATTCAAAGACCCGGCGATTGCAAGAGCAAAAGGTGTATATCCTTTTTTCAGACCGATCGAGTCCGGACAGGACACAGAGGTTATTATTAACGGGAAGCCGGTCCTGATGTTCGGGTCCAACTCCTACCTGGGTCTGACCTCCCACCCCTACATCATTGAAGCGTCGCAGAAGGCAGCGCAGAAATACGGAACAGGCTGTGCCGGTTCGCGCTTCCTCAACGGAACGCTCGACATCCACGAGGAACTGGAACGCCGCCTGGCCAAATATGTAGGAAAAGAAGGTGCAGTGCTGTTCAGCACAGGTTACCAGGCCAATCTGGGCGCATTATCATGCCTCACCGGCCGTAACGATTACCTGATCCTCGACGAAAGCGATCACGCTTCCATTATCGACGGAAGCCGCCTGTCGTTTTCG
>CAMLNK010000642.1 GCA_946481035.1 uncultured Dyadobacter sp.
CGGTGTACCGTCGTGCTTGTAACGCACTTTGGTTACGGTTTCCAGCGGCTGTTCGATGGAAGCGTATTTTTGAAGATTCAGTTTGCTTACGTTCATGCCGTCGCGGAAGAGATCGGGCATGTCGCCGAGCACAACCTCATTGGTATCTTTCCGGATTTCAGTGACGAAAACAGGGCGGCCCAATGCAATGCCAAGGCCTTTGCGCTGGCCGACGGTGTAGAATGGATAACCTTCATGTTTCCCCACAACGGTACCATCTGCATAAATGAAGTTCCCTCCTGCCACTTCCGCTTCCAGGCCTGGAATGCGTCGTTTCAGGAACCCGCGGTAATCATTATCAGGAACGAAACAGATCTCGTAGCTCTCCGATTTGTTAACCAGGTCAATAAACCCTCTTTCGCGCGCCATTTCGCGGATTTCGGTTTTGTGCAAGTAGCCTAATGGCAACTTGGTGCGGGCAAGGCTTTCCTGCGACACGCCCCAGAGCACGTAGCTTTGGTCCTTCCAGGCATCGATGCCTTTGGAAACGTAATGACGGCCGTTGTTGAATTGCATATTGGCATAATGCCCGGTCGCGATAAACTCGCAGTCGAGCCTGTCGGCACGGCGGAGCAATGCGTCCCATTTGATATGCGTATTGCAGAGCACGCACGGGTTGGGTGTACGGCCTTCGAGGTATTCGCCGGTGAAATGGTCGATCACATAATCGCCGAACTCGGCGCGGATGTCGAGAATATAATGCGGGAAACCAAGTTCCACCGCGATATTGCGTGCGTCGTTAATGGAATCCAGCGAACAACAGCCGGTTTCTTTCTTGGTACCGCCACTGCTGGCATAATCCCAGGTTTTCATGGTCATTCCAATGACCTCATAACCTTGTTCGTGGAGAAGAACAGCTGCGAGTGAGCTGTCGATGCCGCCACTCATGGCGACAAGAATGCGTCCGTGTTTACTCATTGTAGTAATCTGCCGAAGGTTGAATGCCTTCCGATTTTGGTTAGAATTGAAAAAGGAACGAACGCCGCTGAACGAGCGCTGGTTCCGTATTGCGGCTACAAATTTAGGATTAATATTTCAGGAATACCTTATGGTCAGTCGTTATTGACCACAACTTTGATCACCTTTCGTCCGACTTCAAGGAAGTAAAGATCATTAGGCAGTTTGCTGACATCGACTACCCGATTGGGCAATATGTTCGATTCCATCAGAGAAACGCCTTGTTTATTGAAGAGCCTGTAAGATTTTTGCCCTGTACCATTCCCGATCACCAGCTGCCCACGAACCGGGTTGGGATACACGTAAGCGGCTTCGTCCGTCGCCTGCTTCCCACCTATCGATATCACACGCGAATAGGAGAAGGTACTGTCCCAGTCGATTTGTTTCAACCGGTAGTAGGCTTTGTCACTTTTCCGCAAATCGGTGAAAGAGTAGTTCGTGCTTTGTTTTGAATCGGCATTCCCCGCAACAAACCCTATTTCAGTAAAATATAGTGCATTATCACTCCGCTCTATCACGAATCCTTTGTTATCGGCCTCCCATGTGGTGTTCCAGATAAGCTTATTCCCCTCGGGTGTGGCTATTCCCCTGAAACTCGCGAGATGAACCGGCAGCGCGGTCTGGCATTCGGGAGTGGCCAAAATAACCGCCCTTGAATTACAGCCAATCTGATTTCCTGAAAATGCGGCCGGGTTGAGCGGATCGTCGAGATAAACACATATACTTTTCACATTACAATCATTGAGATTGGGGGAATTGCTGATAGAAAGGTCGGAAAACGAGGTTCCGTCCACATTGTCGATACCCAAAAGCGTTGTCAGGAAATCGTTATTATAAATGTCGATCTTTCCGCCTATGCTTTTCAGCGCCTGTAACCCGTTCAGATTGGGCAGGTTATCGGTATTTGCAACCACAAAATCACCTCCTATTGAGTCCAGGGAAGTGAGGCCCGCCAACGACATTACCCCCGGGTTATGGACCTCGAATGTCCCGCCAATGCTTTCAAGCGCCCCAAGTCCGTTAAAATTACTGAACGCAGAAAAAGCCTCAAATGGCCCTGTTATGGTTTTCAGCGACGTAAGCCCATTGAAACTCATCGTCGAATTGAAGAGTGAAAGCTGCCCGACCGACGTCAGATTTTCCAGCCCGGCTGTACTGGCTACCGGATTATCTGAAATATACATCCAGCCAGGAATCGTGGTAATGCCGCTCAGCCCCGTGAAACTGGTCATCGAAGTATTTTCCCGCAGGCCGAGCGAACCCAACTTCGTCAGTAGCGGCATTCCGCTGAAGTTCACGATTGCCGTGTTCCATACCGTAAGCTGCCCTGTTATTTCCGTCAATGCCGATAACCCCGTCAGCGAGGTCAGTGAAGGAATAATGGTAACGCCGAGGTCACCGCTGACCTTCGTAAGCGATCCGAGGCCCGTGAGGTTCACCAACGATACTTCGTATATCTGCAGGGAACCGCCAATGGACGTAACGCCGGACAAGCCATTGAGATTGGTCACAGTGGCGCCGGTGATTGTCAGATCGCCGAGAATTTGCGTACATCCTGGAAAGTTGGTGGTAAAATTGTTGATCTCCGTCTGCGTCGAAAAAGACAGTCCGCCCGCTCCGCAAGTCTGCGCCTCCGCGCCTACCGCGATCGCGACACCTAAGATGCTTAGTAGTATTTTTTTCATGGGCTGGCCAGGTTCAGGTGAAGGATGTGACCGGATACGAATAATAGTGACAAATTAATAAAAAATGTAACTATTTCATACATAGCACTTAATCTAATAACTAAATCAAAATCCTCCCGTAAACCCGCCCTATGCGATCACCATTCTTATCACATTCTTGATGTTCAATTCGATAATTTCAGTCATCGTTTCGCATTTGTAGTAATGGTCGTCCGAGTAATGCATAGCAAGGCTTTCGCGCAGCTGATGGATATTTTCGGCGGTCGATATTTTGTCTTTGATACACACATCGCGTAAGTCGCGGAGGCGATGACGCTCCGCCTTGGCCTGGTACATGATCGACGATTGCTCTTCCTGCTGGTACTGCACCACGGTTTTGTCGGTCAGGTATTCCATCGCCAGCTGCACATAAGGGAGGTTTTCCTTGAAAAACTGCGGCATGTACACTTTGAGATTACCCTCGTAAAACTGCTGATCGAAGTCGATAGCGCGGAGGCGGAACTGAAAATCGTCGAAATCAGGGGTTATCTGCATCACGAAGTTGTACGAACGCATGTCTCCCAGCAGTGTGATCTTGCAGCGCTCGTTGAACTTCACAAATTCTTTCGCGATCCGGATCGGGTTATAGTCCGGGTCGCGCATACGGGTGCGCGCAAACTCGTCACCAGGAATGCCCGCAATATGTTCCTCGATCAGCGTTTCGCCGTCGACGATATAATTGACCTGGTTAGGAGAAAAGATCTCTTCGAGTTCCAGCCCGTAAATGCGGGAGGAATCGGCCTTTTTGACGTAGAAATAATCGTAAATGTCGTTCAGCCGGTTCACGATCTTGACGCGGAACGGATTCGAATTACCGAACTTGCAATAGTCGATGCGATCGATGTATTTGTGCTCGACAATGCGCAGGTTACCGGAGGCTTTAAGCATCGCATACACCTTTTTCAGTCCGGCGTGCAGCCTTTCCAACTCATGCGCCGGGTAAAGCGGGCTTTCCCAAAGCGTATCCCTGCCGTTTTTGTCGGTCACCGGAAACGACTCGTAGAAGTTCAGCAGATCGTGGTAAGCAACCGGCAGCCGGGCGTCGCGCTGGTAGAAACGCAGGTATTTGCGCAGCTCGGGGCTTACCGGATAAATCGGTTTTTTCTTTAATATTTTAACATCACCCATTTCCATAAAAGGAAGTTACGCATATTTGACCGATTAAAACCAT
>CAMLNK010000643.1 GCA_946481035.1 uncultured Dyadobacter sp.
GGATTGGCGGCTTCGGCTGCTTTCAATGCGGTAACCGCTTTGTCTAGCTCTGCAAAGAATGCGGTGTACGCCTCTTCCTCCGAATCGAATGTAACCTGCGCGGCGGTACCATATTTGGTATAAGGATAAGGCCCGAAGGTATCTACCAGACGGTGGGCGGCTGCCACCTTGATGATCAGCGAGATCGCGTACAAGTCAGGATATTTGGTTTCATACCCCTTTTTCCACATTTGCAGCCATTGATCCATCACGTTCTGCGTGGAGGTGTTCCAGGCAGTGTTATTCCAGCCATCGACCATGAAATAGGTGGTGGTATTTTCATTGTTCAGGAATGGCGTAGGCGTTTCCAGGTAGCCGGCAAACGATTCGGCTTGCAGGTTCTGCTGGGTTTGCACGGCGGTGGTGGTAGCCACAATGCGGTTCATCATCAGGGGAAGCAGGATACCTCCCTCATTTGCATCCTGAACGAGTTGCTCGTCGGTAATGAGCTTCTCATCCTGGTTCAGGGTTTGCATGTAATCGGTACAGGACGAGACGGACATGAGGCATCCGAGGGCCAGTACGCTGAATTTATATTTTTCTGAAAAGAATTTCATGAGAATGATAGTTATTAGAAGGTTGCACGAACGGTTACGCCATAGGAACGGGTAGCTGGAATGCTGAATCCTTCGATACCCTGCATCGCATTAGCAGTTGTAATGCTTACTTCCGGATCGAACGGGGCGTCTTTGTAGAAGAAGAAAAGGTTTCTGCTGATAAATGAAACGCTGATATCCTTGATCGCTTTCGACACTTTCGGGAACGTGTAGCCGATCGCGAGCTCACGCATACGTACGTTGGTCGCGCTGAACATATATTCTTCCGCGGCTGCCGCTACATCGCCCTTACCTGAAATGAAGTTGTAGTACGTTTCGGCGGGGATCGTTTTGCCGTTCACATTCACACCTCCCGCGTCGCGCGCTTCACCCGATCTTTTCGACAAACCTTTGAAGTCCAGCCATTGCTCGGTCATAGAAGCGATTTTGCCTCCGAAACGGCCATCGACCAGGAATGAGAGCGTTGCGTTTTTGTATTTGAACTGGTTGTTGAAGCCCAACAAAAATTTAGGGTTGGCATTGCCCAGGTATTGGTCCGTCCCGGCAGAGAGCAGCGGCAGTCCGGTAGTTTCGTTGTATTTGATATTCCCGTTGGCATCTCTCTGATAAGTTTTACCAAAAAGGTCACCATACGAACCATATTCGCGGCCGCCGAGGTTGGAAATGCCCGGCCGTGTCAGGAACAATTGCAACATCCTGGTACTTCCACCTGCCTGCAAAACAAACCAGTCGGATTTGAGCAAGCTGCTGAGCTCCCGGATCTGGTTCACATTTCGGGAGAAGTTCAATGCGGGAGTCCAGGTAAGCCCGCCGCCAAGGTCGGCCTTGTAGCTCAATGTCGATTCGAAACCCTTGTTACGGATGGTACCGCCATTGATCCAGAAGTTGGACGCGCCTGCACCGGCAGGGGCCTGAATCTGGAATACCTGATCGTAGGTAGTAGCATTATAATAGGTGACGTTGAGGCTCAGTTTATCCTTGAAGAACCGCAACTCGGTTCCGATCTCATACGAACGGGTGCGTTCCGGTTTCAGGCTGGTAGTATCGGTTCCGCTGAAAAACGGCAGGGTTCCGCGGCCATTCACGTTCTCGTCGTTCGACAGGGAATAAGGCGGCGTCCAGTTTGCCACGCCGAATGGCAATGCATTACCCACTTCTGCGTACGAAGCACGCACTTTTGCAAACGAAAGGATATTGCTGGGCTTCAAGTGTTCGGTCAATACGTACGAGAGACCCACGGAAGGGTAGAAGAACGACTGGTTCACAGTAGAAGACCATTCTTTACGCGCCGTCAGATCTACGAAGAAAGTTTCTTTGTAGCCCACGGTAGCAGTTCCGAAAAGTGCCTGCGAAAGACGTTTCTGCAAACTTTCTGTCGCATTGAAGAAGCCCTGGCCGGTGAGGCTTTGCAGTGCATATACCGAGAAATAGTTAGGGTAGGAGAGCGTGTTGGTCGCGCCGTTATTCCCCACATTCATATCATAAAAAGTATTCTGCGTGTTGCTGAAACCGAGTGTAGCCGAAAGAAACAGATCTTTGCCGATGGTCTTGGTACCGCTCAGCAAAAGGTCGGAATAGAGCTGGTCGGTGTTGGTCAGGTTCTTGCGGTAGCCGCCATTGCTTCCTACCAATGTCGGGTCGGAAGATGCGTATTGGCGCAATTCGTAGGTATCCTGCACTTTGTCGTAGGTAGCGCGTCCTTGCAGGTTCAGCCAGTTGGTGATTGCCCATTTGGCGGAGAATGCGTAAATGGTGCGGTTGCGGAACTGGTCGGTCTGGTTGCGTTTGGAAAGCCAGTACGGGTTTTGGTTAGAGCTGGCTTCGTTTTTAATGTATGGCCAGTTTTGAACATTCATCAAACGGTTTGGGTCCCATTTCTCGAAGTTGTTGCCGCTGTATTTGGAGAAATCATCGCCGGTCGGGAACAGGTACAAGCTGAAAATAGGGCTGTAATAGAAGCCCGACTGCGGCCGGTTGTATACTTTTTGCTCGATATAATTGACGGATGCATCAAGCGACAGTTTGTTGTTGAAGAGCTGTGTCGTTCCGCGGAGGTTTACATTGTGGCGGTTATAGTCGTTTTCGGGTACAATGCCGTTCGCCTTGGTATTGGCGTACGACACATAGAATTGGCCGATATCATTGCCATTGGTGATCGAAAGGCTGTTTACAAACGTTTTGCCGGTCTGGAAGAAATCTTTCAGGTGCTTGTCGCTGCCGTTGGTGATTTTGGGACCCCAGCTATCGTTTACGGCGGTGTTCGCCACGCCGCCGTAACCTTGTCCATAGGATGTTTGCACTTGCGGCAATGCAATGGGGTTTTCGAAATTCGCCGTCGATGAGAAATTGATCGAGGCAAAACCTTTCCGGCCTCTCTTGGTAGTAACCAAAATCACCCCGTTCGCTGCCTGGCTTCCGTACAATGCGGCCGCGGAGGCGCCTTTGAGGATCGATATATTCTCGATATCCTCCGGGTTAAGGTTTGAAATCGCGTCACCCGCGTCACGCGTGTCGAACAGCGTGCTTCCCTGCGAGCCGTTTGCATTATTCATCGGGATACCGTCGATCACGTAAAGCGGCTGATTGTTGCCTGTGATGGATTTGTTACCACGGAGAAGGACCTTCGAAGAAGACCCCGGGCCGCCGGTTCCTTTGGTGATCACCACACCCGCCGCCTTACCGGCCAGCGAGTTCACCATGTTCGGATCTTTCACGCGCGTAAGCTCTTCTCCGCCCACATTCTGCTGTGCGTAGGTCATACTTTTGGCATCCTTCTCAATACCGAGGGCGGTTACCACTACCTCGCCGAGCTGCTTTACGTCGTCCAGCAAAACGATGTCGATCACCGAACGGCTGCCGACGGTGATCTCCTGGCTGGTGTAGCCAATCGAAGAAATGATCAGTACCGAATTGTCGTCGGGCACATTGATCGAAAACTTGCCCTCGACGTCGGTGGTAGTACCTGTAGTTGTTCCTTTTACCAGGATATTCGTTCCGGGAACGCCGGCACCTTTGGCGTCCTTGATGGTACCGGTCACCTCTTTGGCGAGCGTCCGGGCGGCCGTGGTTGAGACCGGCGCTCCGGTATTAGCGGCGCGTGAAACCGGTTTGTCGTTGATCACGATATTGTTGTTGATCTGCGTATAACCCAGCCCTGTGCCTGCTAGTATGGTTTCCAGCACCTCTTTCACTGTTTTGCTTTCGATGGAAACCGAAATGCGCTTCTTTTTGTCGATCCGCTCGATGCTTGTCACAAACTTGAAATCACTCTTTTTTTCAATGGCCAGAAAT
>CAMLNK010000644.1 GCA_946481035.1 uncultured Dyadobacter sp.
TGATGAACGGGTTATTTTTCTCCCTTTCCGAATCGAAGATCGTGAATGGGCCGCGCTCTTTGGCCGTATGAACCGATCCGCGGTAAGCTTCCAGCGCAACAGTTTTATGGATTTCAACCGCAAATGCATTACCCTCGTCGCTACCGTAACGCAGGCCCAATGCAGCCAGCATATCGCCTTCCGCAGTGATGCCGATGCCGGTCCGGCGGCCTTCTTTGGCCTTTGTCTGAATGTTTAACCAAAGATTGCGCTCCACGCGTTTCACTTCGGCATCTTCCGGATCCTGATCAATTTTTTGCAGGATCGCATCGATCTTTTCGAGTTCCAGGTCTATAATGTCGTCCATCATGCGCTGCGCCGCCGCAATATGCTTTTTGAACAGCTCCCAGTTGAATCTCGCTTTATCTGTAAATGCATCTTCTACGTATGAGAAGAGGTTAATAGCCAGTAAGCGGCACGAATCGTACGCGCAAAGCGGGATTTCGCCGCAAGGGTTGGTCGAAATGGTCTGGTAACCGAGGTCGGCGTAGCAATCGGGCACGGATTCGCGGATAATGGTATCCCAGAACAGAATACCCGGCTCAGCCGACTGCCATGCATTGTGCACGATTTTCTTCCAGAGCGCCGTCGCATCGATGTCCTTAATGTGCGAAGGACTGTCGCTTTTGACAGGATATTGCTGGCGGTAAGTCGTTCCTGAATCGGCCGCTTTCATAAACTCGTCGTCGATCCGCACCGAAACATTGGCGCCGGTAACCTTGCCTTGTTCCATTTTGGCATCGATGAAACTTTCCGAATCCGGATGTTTGATGGAAACCGAGAGCATCAATGCGCCTCTGCGGCCGTCCTGGGCTACTTCGCGGGTCGAGTTGGAGAAACGCTCCATAAATGGCACAATGCCGGTCGATGTGAGCGCCGAGTTCTTCACCGGCGAGCCTTTCGGGCGGATATGCGAGAGGTCGTGCCCCACGCCGCCGCGGCGTTTCATGAGCTGCACCTGCTCCTGGTCGATCTTCATAATGCCGCCGTAGGAGTCGGATTCGCCATTGTTACCGATCACAAAGCAGTTGGAAAGCGAGGCGATCTGGTAGGGATTGCCAATGCCCGTCATAGGGCTACCCTGCGGGATAATGTATTTAAAATCCTTAATCAGGTCGAAAATCTCGGACTCGCTCAACGGGTTCGGATAGCGCTGCTCGATGCGCGCGATCTCCGACGCAATGCGCCGGTGCATATCGTCCGGCGTCGCTTCGTAGATCGCTCCGAATGAATCTTTCAAAGCATATTTGTTCACCCAAACGCGGGCCGCAAGATCGTCGCCCTTGAAGTATTCCAGCGAGGCCTGAAAGGCTTCGTCACTGGTATAGGTTCTTTCTGATTGTGAAGATTTTATGGATTCCATTAGGTGGTATCAGCTATTTTTCGAAGAAGTTGAGAATATCAAATTTACATATTTTAGATTTTAAATGAAAGGCAATGTTAAAAAAAGTTTACAAATGTTTCAATGTAAAATTCTGTATTTCAATTGATTATAATTTTAGAAAACGGAAAAAGTTTGCAAATTTTGTTTTGACTAGAAAAGTCATTCTTTAAAATTTAAACAAAAAAATACCGGCTCACTTAGGAAGCCGGCAATTTTTAAATTACTATGGCGAAATTTAATCTTATGTCTTTTGTATGAACGCTTTTCGGTCAGAACCGGATCGAATGCTGGTTGATCAGTGCGGGCCATTCGGCGAGTTCGGGAATGCCGGGCTTACGCTTGCCGAAGAACTGGTTGAACATCACACCGTCTTTGTCGATGAGCTCGATGCCGGTTACAATGCCGTCTTCGGTTGGCTTCCTTACCACCCAGGCCTCAGCAATGGCGTCCTCCCGCAAATGCAGGTTGAATTCCGGGTCCATGATATTTAGCCACGGCCCCATCACGAAAATCTTTTTAATAGGACCGGTGTGGATCTGAATGCAGTTCGGATTGGAAACAAAAACCATGATTGGCAGCCCGGTTTCCGAAATTGCATCGAAAAGCGGTTTCATGCTTTCCGGCTTAATGCGGTGCGCGTAACCTTCCGGCGCATTACGCAATGCCTGCTTTCTTGAAAGATTGTGTTTGCGCAGCAGCGTGAAAAAGTCGTGCGTGTCTTTCAATGCCAGCCACTCTTGCTGGAATGAGGCTTTGTCGAGGTCTGCCGCTTCTTCGGTCTCTGCTGTCTTCGCTTTTTTCTCGTTTACAAAAAGGTTCACATCCTGATCGGCAGCGAGGTATTTGCTCACCAATGCTTCGTAGGCTTCTTTATTGCTTTTTTCTGTGAGGTAAATCTTATGGGCCGCCTCGCCGAGGCTGTTGAAAAATTGCAGGCTGAAACGCTCGTTTTCCGAAACCGCGAAACCGAATTTCCAGTCGCCGAGGAACAGGCGAAGGTCGATATCCTCACCCAGCACCAGCCCGACGTGGTTATTGAACGATATTTTCTCGTACACGCCCTTGCGCTCGTGTACCACGTGGTCGTTGCGCGTGAGCGCCATCACGTGCCCGAGCGAGCCCACTTCCTTGATCAGCTCCCTGAAATCGCCGTCGAGCAGCTGCACATTCGCTCCCAAACCGGTAGCGAGGAGTTCTGCTTCCGACGTGCCAAGCGCTTTGGCGTCGTCGCGGATGCGTGATTTCGGGTTGGCGAGCTTGTACTCCGCCCAGCGTTCTTTCAATTCAGTTCTGTCCGGTGAAAGGGTTGACTTCATGTCTTGGTATTTAAATAGTTATCAATCAAGGTAAATGGTACGCAACAGGTGCCACTTGCGGCACTATAACCGGGTAGGGCGTCATTTCCGGCTGGATAATCTGCACCGGCAGGCCGAATGCTTCGTGGATGGCCTGCTCGGTCAGCACGTTTTCGGGTAAGCCGATGGCATGCATGCCTCCATTTTTGAGCATCAGCACGCGGTCGGCATATTGCAATGCCTGGTTCAGATCGTGGATCACGGCAATCACCGCGAAATTTTTACGGGTAAGCTCTTTGGCTAATCTAAATGTCTCATACTGGTACAAAAGGTCCATTCCCGTGGTAGGTTCGTCGAGCAGGAGCAGGCCGTTCTCGATTTCCCACGCCTGTGCGAGCGCACGCGCGAGCTGCACGCGCTGCTGTTCCCCACCGGATAATGTAGGGTAAACTCGCCCTTTCAAATGGCTGATACCGACTTTTTTCAGGCACATATCGACGATCGCCAGGTCGCGTTGGGTAGGATCGGCATCGTAAAACGGGTAGCGGCCCATGAGCACGATTTCCTGCGAGGTAAATGAGAGCGTGATATTGTTTTGCTGGGACAATACCGCCCGTTTTCGGGCCAGCTCTTTCGGTTTGTACTTCCCGAGGTCGCGGTCGTGGAAATGTATCGAACCGGAAGTGGCAACCTGTTCCGCGGAAAGTAGTTTGATTAATGTCGACTTTCCGGCTCCATTAGCGCCGACTATGGCCCAAAATTGACCGGATTTGGCCGAAAAACTGACATTTTCGAGCAGCTTCCGGCCTCTAACCTCAAATCCCGCATTTCGTATCTCGATCATAGCCGCTTCCGTTTTTGTTCCCACAAAATATAAATGAAGAACGGCGTGCCGAGCATGGCGGTGAGAATGCCGATCGGCAGCTCCGACGGTGCTACGATAGTCCGGCAGAGGGTATCGGCCAATGTGAGCACGATAGCGCCCGACAGTGCCGATCCGATGATTAATGTCCGGTGGTTTGGCCCGAACAATGTGCGTATAATGTGTGGTACTACCAATCCTACAAAGCCGATCGTACCCGCGACGGTCACGGACGCGCCTACGCCCATGGTTGCGAGGATGATCACCTTTTGTTTCAATGATTTCATATT
>CAMLNK010000645.1 GCA_946481035.1 uncultured Dyadobacter sp.
TACCTGTGCATCGGTTTTCATTCCCACAAACCCTTCCGGGGTGTTCTGCGAGTTGTTTAAAAACAAACCTGCCGTATTTCCCACATGCCGGATTCTCGGGCGTCCACCTAAATCGAGAATAAATTCAGGCAAAGCGGTGTTGCTACCAATACCGACATTTCCATTTTTTAGAATTGTAAGTGCATTGGATCTGTTACCAATTGTTCCGTTGCCTATTTGAAAGAGCCGGTCAGTATTAGTGCCGTTGTGGACATCGCCATTGTTGTTGTATATACCAAACGTTGTGCAATAGCTTGCTAAGGAACTGATATTATGGCCTATCGAAATAGCGCCTAACCCGGTAGCATTGGCGGCCATACCTAGCGATACAGACTTGTCGCCACTGGCAATATTACTCTCGCCAATCGAGACCGAATTGTCGCCAGACGATACGTTGCTTTTGCCAATGCTGACGGCATTATCCTTTGATGCAGTATTGCTCTTTCCTACGGCTATAGCAGATGGGGCATTTGCGATTGACGCATCACCCATCGCAATCGCGCTTTCGGCCAGCGCTTGGCTTGTATTTCCTATTGAGATTGTGTATGCAGAAGTAGCTTTTGCACCAAAACCGGCTGCAAACGAATAGGCCCCAATACCTCCGTCTTCCCAAGTATTAGCTAATGCATAACCCGCTCTAAATGCACTTTTTTTAGGATACCAAATAAGAGCCGGGCCGAAACCAACCGTAGGTAAGGCTGGCAAAGTCTTAGCTATATCTCCTTTCTGTATGATCGGTTCATCATTTTTCCACTTTCCTGACTCGTCGGCGTACATCGAGTAAGGCACGCTGATTAGTTGCGTGGTACCGAGGTCGGTGAAAATAAAGCCGCCACCAGCCGCGCCATCCGGATCTATTCCGACTTGAAGAAAGTACTTGTCCGCTCCCCATTGAATAGTAGAAGGGAGGGGATTGGCGGCCGTCCCTATGGTAAGATTGAAAACACCAGCTGAGTTAGTTGTAGTATTTCCTTCATTTTGATAGACAACCTGACCATCCGCAACTGTCTGGTGTATGGAAAAACTGTACCCTATATTTCCGTTTGAAACAATCTTCCCGGTCGCGTCCCGCGCCACCCCTTGAAAACTGAACTGCTGCGGCGCCTGTGCATTGCTGGACCGGGACTGGAGCAACAGGCTAACCGACAGCAGAATGACTAATATGACATGGGGTCTACGGGAAAATGCTTTCCTAATTTTAGAATTAAATGGTATAGGCACAGTCGCGAACGGAAAGTGCCTCAACAAATAAGTGGCTGGATTTTTCATGTGTGTAAATGTTTTTGAATATGTTTTGCGAATTCCTCGGGGAATATCGCTGGGTTTCCAGCAAAATGGAGTGCGCAATGAATAACCGGCCTTCGCATAAATAGCCTGCGGCGAAAATCCGGTTTTGTCTTAGGAGTAAATGCTAGGGAGAAAATGGTAGCCAGAATCGATTACTCATCGCTTCCGGCCGGGTGGTAAATAGATTTCGGTGGGGCGATTGGGATTGCTAAAATTTGGCTATTGGCTGCATCTGCGCAGCAAACCTTAAACCCACTTTATGACAAAACAAGTGAAATCACCCGTATGGGCAATTGTACTCCTGTTGATTTGTCTGATTTTACGATTCTGTGATTCCTGGCTGTTCGGTGACGCAAATACGAAGCGAAATTTTCCTCATTACCAACGTTTCCGCCCTTCACATTACAGAAGGATTGAACCGGGCGTCACTCACGATGAGATGGAAGGGAGAGCCGCAGCGGCAGATTCAATGACCAGTGAATTTTATTTCTTCCAATAAGAAGCAATTTTCGCATACAACTCCGCCGGAGAGAACGGCTTGCTGATATAATCGTTCATCCCCACCGTAAATGCAATATCCTTAATGTCCATCATGGCCGAGGCGGTCAATGCGATGATGGGCAGGCGCTGGTACTTCTCGTCGGGCAGCTGCCGAATGTGCCGCGTAGCTTCGTAGCCGTCCATTTCGGGCATCTGGAGGTCCATCAGCACGAGGTCGTAATCGTTGGTCTTGACCTTTTCGAGCGCCACCAAACCGTTTTCCGCAAGATCATATTGTACGTCCCATTGCCTCATGAAGTTCTTCATCAGCAAGACGTTGATGTTGTTGTCCTCGACAATAAGCAACTTCATGCCTTTCAGATTAAAATAATGGGCAGGGGCGCCGTTGGACTGTTCGGCGAGGTGCTTTTCACTGATAGGGAACGACAGGCTGAAATAGAATACCGAACCTTTGCCTGGCTCACTGTCGACGTGAATCTGGCTGTTTTGAAGTTCCAGGAGCCGCTTGGTGATCGTCAGGCCGAGGCCAGAGCCGCCATATTTGCGGGTTGTGTCGGAAGTAGCCTGGGTGAAGCTGTCGAAGATGTTTCCAAGCTTTTCGGGCGGGATGCCGATGCCGGTATCCGTTACACGAAAGTCGATCGTGACGTGGGTGCGCAGCCGCGCCGAAATGGCCGCCGAAATAGTTACTTTGCCGCTTTCGGTGAATTTTACGGCGTTGCTGACGAGATTGGTCAGGATCTGGCCCAGCCGGGTAGGGTCGCCCACTACCGTGATATTCACATCGTTGGGTACTTCCAGTTTTAACAATATCCCCTTTTCATTGGCCTTTTGAAGAATGCCGGAACGGATGTTTTCCAGCAACGACAGTATATTAAAATCGACTTCCTCGAATTCGACCTTTCCGGCTTCTATTTTGCTGAAATCCAGAATGTCGTTGATCAATGCCAAAAGATTTTCAGCTGAAAATTTAAGGATATTGAGATACTCCATCTGCTCCGGCTTCGGGTCCTGTTGCAGCAGCAAATGGGTAAACCCGATCACTGCGTTCATAGGTGTCCGTATCTCGTGGCTCATGGTGGAAAGAAACTGCGATTTGGCGACAGCCGCCATTTCGGCCTGCTCTTTTGCCTGAATGAGTTCCTGCTCGGTCTTTTTCTGCTCGTCGATATCCATGATCGCTCCGTAGAGCTTTGTTACCTTGCCGTTAGCGTCCGTGAACGGTTTCCCGATAGCATGGATGAATTTCACCCGGCCGTTCGGCAAGATAATGCGGAGGTCGAAACTCGCCGGGGCCAGATGGTTGATCGCATCGCGGATATGTGATTTGTACAGCGTCAGGTCATCGGGGTGGATCATTCTCGAAAAAAGCTCAGTCTCGGGGCCGGTACTGCCGGGTTCCAGACCAAAAATGCGGAATGCTTCGTCGGACCAGTAATTCTGACCCGTCACCAGATCGGCCTCCCAGCTCCCGCTGTGCGTGAGCTGCTGCGATTCGGCGAGCATAGCTTCGTTGCGACGGATGAGTTCTTCGGCGCGTTTCCGGTGGGTAACGTCGTGCCACACCACCAGCAGCACCTTTTTATTGCTGATCAACACAGGGTTGAGCGTTACCTCCACCGGGAATTCTTCGCCGTCCATTCGCCGGTGTATCCATTCGAAGCGATTGTAGCCGTTCTCATAGGCAAGCCGGTCCATTTCCACCGATTTTTCCGACGAACGCCGCCCGTCGGGCTGGAATTCGGGTGAAAAGCTGGCCGGATGGATGGAGAGCAATTCACTCTTATTCTTGCATCGCAGCATTTTCACGGCAGCTTCATTGCAGTCCATGATGCCCGTCTCGTCGAGCAGCAAATGCGCGTCGGTAGAATACTGAAAGATCACGCTGAGTTTCTCTTCGACGATTTTTCGTTGTGTAAGATCCTGCAAAACGCCGTCAAGCTTGCCGGGCTGTTCCTGCTGCATTATGTCGTCGTGAATGTCGGAAACCGATCCTACCATTCGCTCAGGCTTGCCGTTTTCAAACCGCACG
>CAMLNK010000646.1 GCA_946481035.1 uncultured Dyadobacter sp.
TCGTAAGCCCACCAATACCCCCTTTCCAGTGCTTCGGCGCTTAGTCCCACTGTTTTATACACCACATGCCGGGTGTCGTATGAGTCCCAGTTGCGGGTCAGTATCCGCCTGGAAGCTTCCATATTTTTGTACAATTCCGTGCCGGGATAAGGTGTCAATATATGGTAGGTAGAGGTGGTAATGCCGTGGTTCACGCCCCAGTCGACGGTCCGTTTGAAGACGTCGCTATCATCCCCATCCAATCCAAATACAAAGCTTCCGTTGATCATAATTCCAAGGGAATGCAGCCGGTTCACGGCTTTTACATAATCTTTTTCCAGGTTTTGCTTTTTGTTGCTCTGTTTAAGGTTCTCGGGTGAAAAGGTTTCGAAACCAACAAAAAGGCTTCTCAAACCCGCATCCGCAGCCTTTTCGATCAGATTTCCTCTTAATATCGCATCCACGGTAGAAGCACCTTGAAACACGCGGTTCATTCCCCGCATTCCTTCAAAAAGCGACTCCGCGAACTTCGCATTGCCCAGCAAATGATCGTCCAGGAAATACAAATGCCGCCCTGGCAACCGGTCGATTTCCGCGAGTGCGTCGTCCACAAGTTGCGTGTAAAAAGTTCTCCCACCTTCAAAAAATGCATCTTTATAACAGAAACTGCAATGGTGCGGGCAGCCGCGGGTCACCACAATGGAATTGGGCACGAGGTATAGGTTACGCTTAATGAGGTCCCGGCGAATGGGCGGTATTCCTGCAAGAGTCCTGACGGTTGATGTATAAACTTGCTTCGGAGTACGATTTTTGAAATCCAGCAGAAACTGCGGAAATGTATCCTCGCCCGGGCCAATGAAAATACTATCGGCATGCGTCATAGCTTCATACGGAAGCGAAGTCACATGCAAGCCGCCTAAAATAACGTAACTCCCCTTTTTCCGGTAAGCATCCGCAATGTGGTATGCCCTGAAAGCATTGGTAATGTAAACCTGAATAATGACCAGATCCGGTGTGTCGTCCAAGCAAAGCGTTTCGACGTGCTGGTCTTGCAGGTCAACCTCGTCTTCCGGCGACAGATATGCTGCCAGGGTAGCCAGGCCCAGCGGCGGAAACAAGGAGTACTTAATGGGCCTCCACAGCGGACTCTCCGCTTCTGTCAGTGCCGGCAGGATCATTTTTACTTTCATAGCACAATGTTAAAAGTACTTTGTATTACAAAGTAAATTAATGACTCTGAATTAAACAACACATACCACCCCATCAGGCCAAATAAAAAACGGCCCCCGAACACCAGAGGCCGTTTAGCGACTCACAAATCTGACTACAACATCATTTTGTATCTTCCAGGCGGTAACCGAGGTAATCATCGATTACGAGCTTATAATTCAATTTCTTTCTCGGGCTGGTGATATGCACACTGTACGTTCCCTGCCCCAGTTTCGACATATCAAACCAGCGACCGTAAGTAGGGTCCTTGATCTGCTCGTGGTAAATCGTACGCAGTTCGCTGTCGATAATGCGGATATCGTAGTTATCCAATGCAGGGTTTTTGAGGATCACTTTCATTTTCCCATTTTGCACCACATACACATTCGACATGGCAGTTTTCATGTTCACGCTAGGCGCACCCGCCCATTCCGGTTCCGATGTACCCCGGTAGTCTGTCCGGCTATCGGCGACGATATCGTAGGCCTTCACTTTTTCGGACAACAGTTCGCGGGCCATCAATTTGGCCAGCAGATCATCAAAAAGCCTGACATTCCGTTTCGAAAGCTTCACATATTTCCGCGCCATCGACTCCTGGTACAGCAAATGGTTACCGCCATCGAAGAACTGCACCACGGTGTTGCGGGAGTTCGGGTCGGTGTGGACCTGCCAGTAACCTTTATCGGGTTCAACATAGGACTGCGCGGCAGTAAACTGCGCGTCTGCTGCTACCTGCGCGGTAGTCGGCGCGAAGCTGGCCAGCCAGAGAGCGGGCGCCAGCAAAAGGGCAAGGTGGATTCTTTTCGTTTTCATGGCTATCAAGGGGTGGAATATTTTTTGAATAAAAACACAAAAAGTACTCAATGGGAAGAGCTTTCCCATTCCTTTTATTGATGGCCATCAATTTGTTTCAAAGAGGATGTTTTAAATATGAAAGTTGCAGAGAATGTAAATTCTTTTCGAGATTAGGTAACAAAACACCGGAAAACCATGGTAACGATCACTCAATTTGTATATGTCAAGGAAGGTAAGGAGGAAATATTTCAGCAATTCGAGTCGCTCGTGCTGCCGCTCATACCCCAGTATAACGGGAAACTGCTCCTGAGGCTGCGTACAAGCCCGGAGCAGCTGATCGAAGGCGAACTGGAAGCGCCTTATGAAGTACATTTGGTCAGTTTCGAATCGGACGCCGACCTGGCGGCTTATATGGCCGACCAGACCCGCGAACAATATCTCTATTTGAAAGAAGACTCCGTGCTGAAAGTAATGACCGTGAAACAATAGTCACGCGCCTCAGGGTGCCGGCGGAATGTACGATGGTACCACATTTGAAACCGGTTTGATAGATTTCAAATAGGCAAAAATCGCGCGCATATCGTCGTCGGCCATATTCACGTAGTTGAACCACGGCATAGGCGGCATGAGCGGGCGACTGCTTTCGAGTCCTTTGAACTTGCCTTTGCGCATGGCGGTATTGAACTGCTCGAACGACCAGTTACCGATCCCGGTTTCGTCCGGCGTCAGGTTAGCCGCAAACGACATGCCCCATGGGCCGGCAAATGCGGTGCTTTGCCCATTGAAAACCACCCATTCGCCTGTTTTCAGGATGCTTTTATCAAATGTGCCCAGCGGCTGGGTACTGTTGTGTCCCGATAAAAAGCGGTCCATATCCGGCGCAGGGCCTTTCGGCGTCATTTTCTTGGGCGCGTGGCAGTCTGCGCAACCCATAATCGTAACAAGGTACTCTCCCCTTTTCACGGCATCCTCTTTCGATGCGACGACGACGCTTTGGTGCCTCGCGCTGGTTTCCAGAGAGGTAAGCACACCGCCTTTGGGCGCTTCGGGTTGCTTTGTAAAAGCACAAACAGACCACACGGCCGCCGAGACAGCCAGGTAAACAAGTTTCATGGTGAATAGATTTAAAAGTTAAAAACTGTATCAGGCGAACCTCACTTGCTTTTCGGGCAACCTGAAATATTGATATTGATCCTGGAATATGCTGGTCGGCACTTCCTGGGTAAATTCTTTGAAATCACGGATGAAATGCGCCTGGTCGGAATAGCCGAATTTGTACGAGACATCGGCCCAGTTCGGCGTGGACGACATGCTGCAAAATGATTCATAGGCACTCCTGAACCGGATAATGCGCTGGTACATCTTCGGCGTGGTGCCGTAATGGTCTTTAAAAATCCTTTCCAGCTGCCGTTTGCCGATGTACAAATTCTCACTCAAAGCATCGATCGACAACCGGCCCTGCGTTTGGCGGATCAGCCGCGTGGCCTCCGAAATATGGTGTTGTTTCGAATGCGTATTTTTCAAAAGCCCGTGCAGGAATGCCTCGGTAATGCGCACTACCTCATTGATGTCCCGTACCCCATATACGTTATCCACGAGCCGGTTTATCTCTTTTCCAAAATAGCTTTCGACATCGGTGAACTGGTTAAAAAGCGGCGCTATCGGCACATTGAACAGTTCCAGCGCACTTTCCGGCCGCAATCGTATCCCGAATTTCCTGCACGAGCCGACGGTCTTCCATTGCACGGCATCGCGATACAACCCTACCAGAAACGCAGGCGGCAGCTTCTCCCACTGTTCGTTGAAAAACGCTTCGCTGCGGTTATCATCCAAATGCAGAATCAGTTCCAGCGTCCCGAACGGCATGCAGCGCT
>CAMLNK010000647.1 GCA_946481035.1 uncultured Dyadobacter sp.
GCCTTGTTTCCGGGCCCAGGCGTTTAGCTCCTCCCGTTCGCGGTTATAATCCATAAACGGCACAGCCATGCCGCAGGAGGTCTGGACCAGGTCGACGTGTATGTCGATCAGTTGCCGCGCGCCTTCCAGTGGCGGGAACAGCGGGAAGTACTCATGCCATTCGGTGTCGGCGGGATGGTAGGCTTTGCCGTGGCCGTACAGCCGCAGGATCAGCGGCTTTCCCTCGAAGGCACAAAACATGATCGTAATGCGGTCATTGACAAGTAAATGGGCGGCGGTTTCATTGCCGCTACCGGTCACGTTGAGCCAAATCACGCGGTTCGGCCCGAGAATGCGAAACGAATCCATTCCCTTTGGTGACAAATTGACTGTGCCCGTTTCCGCCGCTGTGGCGACGAAGAAAATCTTTTGCTTGTTGATAAAAGATCCCAACTCCGGCGTGATCTGATCCAGTTGCTTTCCCATGGTATTTTAATGATGCAGGGCTAACTATATTTTCTTTCCTTGGATGCGATATGCATTCAAAATCGCGAGCAGCGCAACACCGACGTCGGCGAAAACGGCTTCCCAGAGCGTGGTAACGCCACCGGCGCCCAGGGCCATCACTGCAATTTTAACCCCCATTGCGAGAGATATGTTCTGATATACGACAGATTTAGTGATTTTTCCGATTCTTACCGCCGCTGCAATGCGTGATGGCTGATCGTTCTGGATTACAATATCTGCTGTTTCAATTGTGGCGTCGGAACCCAGCGCGCCCATGGCTATGCCCGCGTCGGCGAGGGCGATTACCGGCGCGTCGTTTACGCCATCGCCTGCGAATGCAATGCGCTTGCCCTGATCTTTAAGCTCCTGCACGATCTTTACCTTGTCTTCGGGCAGCAATCCGCCGTAACTTTGGGTAATACCGAGCTGTCCCGCAACTTTGGAAACGACGGCTTCCCTATCGCCCGATAGCATGATGGTCGAGATGCCAAGCGTTCTCAGGTCTGCAACGGCCGCGGCTGCGTCCTCCTTAATTTCGTCGGCGATGAGGAAATAGCCCGCATATTTATTGTCGATGGCCACGGCTACGATGGTTTCCACCAGGGAGTCGAGCATGGTGGGGTAACTAATGGAATGCTTATCGAGCAGCTTTGTATTTCCTGCCAGAACCGCCCTGCCTTCGACTTTACCTTTCAGGCCATGTCCTGCAATTTCCTCTACATCAGTAGGTTTGGTTAGTTCGATGCCGCCCGTCGATTCCACAACTGCCCTGGCCACAGGGTGCGTCGAGTAGCTTTCCAGGGAAGCAGCAATGCGGATGAAACCGGATTTTTCGACGACAGTTTCCACTTGCTGAACTTTGAAAACGCCTTTGGTAAGCGTGCCCGTTTTATCAGAAACAACCGTGTCGATTTTAGTGATAACATCCAGGAAATTAGCGCCTTTGACCAGGATCCCGTTGCGCGAAGCGAGACCAATGCCGCCGAAATAACCGAGCGGAATGGAGATCGTCAACGCGCAGGGGCAGGCGATTACGAGGAAAACCATGCCCCGATAGAGCCATTCGTCGAAATTATAGTTGGCTACGAATAACACGGGAATTACGATGATGAGCAATGCAAGCAGAAACACCGCGGGCGTGTATATGCGGGCGAGGCGGCTGATCAGCAGTTGGGTAGGAGCCTTGCGGGCGCTCGCCTCCTGCACCATTTCCAGTATACGCGAAAGTTTGGAGTCCTTAAAAAGCGCCTTCACCTCGATTTCGACCGATTTTTCGATCGCTATCATGCCGGCGAGTGCTTTCTGACCTTTTTCGATCATCCGCGGTTTGGGTTCGCCGGTTAAGGCCGCGGTGTTAAATATGCCGGATGTGGAAAGCATTTCGCCGTCCAGCGCTACTTTTTCACCCGCTTTGACCAATATCGTTTCACCTATCCGAACCTCGTCCGGCGCGATTTGCAACGGTTTGTCATCGCGTAAAACGGTTACGGTATCGGGACGGATGTCGAGCAACGCTTTTATCGAGCGCTTGGACCGGCTGACTGCAATGTCCTGGAACAGCTCGCCGATCTCATAAAATATCATCACCGCAACGCCCTCGCTAAACTCTCCGATGTAAAAAGCACCGAAAGTAGCGATGGTCATCAGCGTAAATTCATTGAAAAAGTCGCCGCGGCTTGCCTTCCGGAACGCCAGCGCCACGGTTTTGTTCCCCGCCAGCACATATGCGACGAGCATCATTCCGATTTCGACCGCGCGCGGAAGTTTAATTTTTGCAACGTAGGTAAGGACAAGGAACACGGCAAGAATCGTCAGGCTCAGCCAAAGCATCCAACGGCTTTCGAGAATCCCCGCGTCGCCGCCCGACCCGTGGCTATGGTCGCCGTGATCATGGTCGTGATCGTGGTGATGATCGTGATCGTGACTGTGACTTTGATCATGACTGTGTTTATGGCCGTTATGCTTGTGGTGCACGTCAGGTTTCGCAGAGCAGCAGTCGTCGTGCGTGTGGGCGGAGGCATTTTCGTCGAGTTTCATAATGAAGTCATTCAAATTAAAGCACCTGCCTTTTGCACGGCTTACGCGCCGCAGGATCATTACAAAGGTAGGTTACAAACCCGTGCAACAGGGTTACAGGTGCTGAAAATCAAGTAATTGCAATATCGTTGCGATTGTTTCCCGGCTATTGATCAGCCAGTTGTACATTGGAACGGTTTCAAATTTTGAGATGTTATAACAAATTATAACTTTGTATTATGCTAACCAAAATTCGACGGATCGGAAATTCCCAGGGAATTTTGCTTTCCAAAACCATGCTGGACCAGGTCGATATCGAGGAGTACGTCAATGTCGAGATCAAGGGGAATGCGATCATGATTTTTCCTGCTAACACAAATCCGCGTGATGGATGGGCAGAACAGTTCCGTCTGGCTACTGAGGACGTAATGGCCGATAAAGATGAAAATCTTATGGACAATGTTCCAAACGCATTTGATGATTCCGAATGGACATGGTAATACAAAGGTTCGAGATCTACTTCGCGTCGCTGGATCCCACTTTGGGTAGTGAAATAAAGAAAACCAGACCTTACCTTGTCGTTTCCCCTGATGAAATGAACGACCACCTCAAAACGGTCATCGTCGCTCCATTGACGTCAACCATCCGCAGGTATCCGACACGTATCGACTGTCACGTTGATGGAAGAGATGGGCAAATTGCATTGGATCAGATGAGAGCCATTGACAAAGTAAGATTGACGAAGAAAATAGGGCAACTGGATCCCGCTACGGCGCGGCAGGTTTTAAGTTTGCTTAGAAAAATGTTTGCTTAGGTCAGCCTCAAACGCATTGCCCCCTTATCAACTCTCCTAATTTCCTCAAACCGGCATCGATCACCGCATTATAAGGTGCGCCGAAACTGATGCGGATGTAATTGCTGAACCGGGCGTCGGTGCTGAAAATCTGACCAGGTGCGATGCTGATGCTTTCCTGAATGGCGCTTTCGAAGAGTTCGAATGCATTGATGCGCTTGTTCAGCTCAATCCAAAGCACGTAGCCGCCCTGCGGCCTGACCAGCCGGGTGTCGGGCGGGAAATAGTCGCTGATTGCCTGCACGTAACGCAGGCATTGCGTGTGAAGCGATTTGCGTAAATGCCTCATATGTAAGTCGTAACGGCCCGTTTCGAAGAAATTGGCTACCGCCGCCTGGGTAGGCGTGGCCGATGAAACGGTATGGGTGATCTTGTGGCTCAGTACCTTGTCCTTGAACTTCCCGGGAAGGCACCAGCCCACGCGGTACCCCGGCGCCAGCGTCTTGGAAACTGAGCCGCAGAGCATTACCAGCCCGTTTTTATCATAACTTTTGCAG
>CAMLNK010000648.1 GCA_946481035.1 uncultured Dyadobacter sp.
AATAAAGATATTATCTGCCACCCGCCCATTCCAGTTGAGGTAAACGCGGTCCTCCGTGATGCGCGTGTACACGGGCTGATCGTCCCCTGTTCTTCCCAGATACTCTCCGTGTGTCCAGATCCGGCCGCCGCAGGAAACCCTGGTGGCCAGAGGTGCGGCCATTTTGGTCGCAATTGTAAAAGATTCGTCCGCAGACTCCGCGTAGGGATTCCTGATTTCGTAAGAGCCGTTCAGGTCACTCGCAATACTGCTTTCCACATCTACGCTGTCCACAGGCATTGCCATGCTTTCAACGTCGTTGTTAGGAGCCGCTGCCACCGAGCTTATCACTCCTCCCGCAAAAACAAGTTTCAGTAAAAATTTCATAGAGCGTAAAAAATAAGTGGGCAATGCAAGTAATCGATTGTAATACAATTTTGAATCGACACTTTTGTTTGTTCCAAATATACTACAAAGACCTAGAAAAGATTTTATACTTGTAGAATAATATTGCCTGTAAAACCGTTTGAGTGTTCCGCCCGAATAACAGAATATTTACAAAATCGCCCCTGGCACAATTCCAGACACAATTTTTACGACAAACCAACCCCAAAAATAATGATGAAAAAAAATGTTCGAGCAGTACAATATTTGCAAGTAACTGACGCTAAGCCAGAACTAGCTCGAATGTGCAGATAACTAGTTAGAAAATAGGATCGAATAAGTCAGGCTTTTTTAGGTTAATCAACCATAATAAGCGGTTAATTGGCTGCTATATTCGAGATACCAGCCCGCAAATTCCCTGATTCCACGACTTAGCTCCACCTGTGGTTTATAGTAGGTAATTTTTTCAAGATTCTCGCGGCTCGCCCACGTCCGCGGGACATCGCCGGCCTGCATGGGCAGGAAGTGTTTAATAGCCCGCGCTCCCATGCTAATTTCGAGCTCTTCAATAAACTTCATCAGGTTGACCGGCGAACCATTACCGATATTCAGCACCCGGTAGTGCGGCTCTTCCTCGAAACCCGACACCATTGTCTGCGCCACCCCTTCCGCAATGTCGCCTACGAACGTAAAGTCGCGTTCCATATCGCCATTATTGAACACCTGAATAGGCTCGCCGTCGTAGATCGCGCGGGCAAAGAGCATCGGTGCCATATCAGGCCGCCCCCATGGGCCGTAGGCTGTAAAGAACCGAAGACAGGTAATGGGTATTTTGTAAAGATGACTGTATGCATGCGCCATCAGCTCATTGCCTTTCTTCGTCGCGGCATAGAGGCTCATCGGCGAGTCGGCTTTGTCTTCCTCCGAGAACGGGATTTTGGCATTGGCGCCGTACACTGACGATGACGATGCATGCACGAGATGCCTGGGCGGGAAATAACGGCAGGCTTCGAGGATGTAATGAAACCCGACGATATTCGATTGCACATACACGTCGGGATTCTCGATCGAGTAGCGCACGCCTGCCTGAGCCGCGAGGTTAATCACGTAATCGAACCGCTCCGATTGGAAGAGACTGAAAAGCTGCTGTTTGTCTTCCAGGTTCATGCGCACGAAGCGATACCTGCTGATGACCGAGCTTTCAACAAGCTGGTACCACTTGATCCGGTCCTTACGGATACCCGCTTCCCGCAGCCTCGCATATTTGAGCTGGGGAGAATAATAGTCGTTGATATTGTCGAGGCCCACCACTTCGAACCCTTCTTGCAACAGCCTCATCACGGTGTGAAACCCGATGAACCCCGCGCTGCCGGTTACCAATACTTTCATAGAGAAAGATACCTATTGGCCCGATCCGAGATAACCCTGAAATGCAGATTTAACGAATTGTTTACACAGGATCACGGCTCCCCAGCCTATCAACTACCAGCTTCCCAAACGGCGATCCAGAAATTTTACTAGAAGAAAGTATAGCTGCATCGCCACAAGCCCGCCATAATACCCAGGGAGAGCATTTGATTAGTTATTTAAACTATCAAAATAACACAATAAAACACTCCATTTCGAAGCAAAAAGAAAAAGTTTCGAAAAAACTTATAGAAATTTTTCTATACAAAATACGAATTGTTAAAGCATAAATTGACATCGACATAAAGCTACTACTACAACTTCAACTCCGATATAAATTCCCACTATACACCTATTTTTTTCTTCAACTAAACATTCAGACTCATGAAAAAAACTACCTATCTGGCAGCGGCGCTGCTTACTATTGCATGCTCTGCTACCTTCGCCCAAACAGGAAATGTCGGGATCGGAACTTCAACCCCGGGAAGCAAACTATCTGTTAATGGCAATGCTGCCATAGGAAGTGCATTCTCCAATTCGGCCGCTCCGGCAAACAGTGCCGCCATCGAAGGCCAGCTTTCCGTGGGAACTCTTACGCCGGTCGGAATTATAGAAGTTATCGCCGATAATAAAGGAGCCGGCGCAGGAAATGATCATTACTTTAGAGGATTCGGAAGTTCGAAAGGGCCAGGGTTATTCCTGATGTCGGCTAGTGGCACCTACAACGCACCTTCGGCATTGGCCGATGGGGACCCCATGGGAGGCGTTTATTTCAGCCCATACCTCTCTAATGGTTTCCAGGCAACCAATGCAAGCATTCTGGGCATTTACAAAGGCAATGGCGAGGGGCAGGAATCCGCCATTACTTTTAATACTACCGGTGTCCAGGAAAGAATGAGAATTAATCAGGACGGAAATGTGAGCATTGGCGTTGTTGATC
This sequence comes from uncultured Dyadobacter sp., assembly GCA_946481035.1. The sequence continues at coordinate 2,711 of CAMLNK010000648.1, forward strand.
CCTTTATCGGTTTTGCTGAGAATGCACGGCTCTCCGTACAAACGCCGTCGGGTGTTGGCCAATGGATCAGGTCTTCAAGTAGTGATTTGAATGGGCTTTTAACGCTGGAAAAAGCAACCGCAGGGACCGCTCTTGACCAATTCGTGATGTTCAGGGCCGGAGGGACGTACTACGGCAACATTTCGGCGGGCGCAGGGAGCGGCGTCACCTATAATTCCACTTCGGATCAACGTTTAAAAGAAAACATCCGCGACACAAAGTACGGAATCCGGGATGTGATGAAAATTCAGGTGAGCGACTACAATTATAAGGCTAATAAAACCACTGCGCATACAGGATACATCGCTCAGCAGCTTTATACCGTGTTCCCGGAGGCGGTGACAAAAGGCGGTGCGGACGTTTCGAAGCCATGGATGGTCGATTACAGCAAAATGACCCCGCTGCTTACAAAGGCTATTCAGGATCAGCAAGCAGAAATTGAAGCATTGAAAAAAGAGAATGCAGCTCTCAAAGGCGGTATGGCCGGGCTCAGTGATGAAATGAATAGCCTGAAAGCCAGTGTCGAAAAGCTTATTGGAAACAGTGCGGCCGACAAATCGGTCGCGAAGTAATTTTTCCTTTCTCTTTCTCAACTCGCTTTTTATCATGAAAAGAAAACATATCACCATTGCCGTGGGCGGCGTGCTGCTACTGGGCTCGCAGCATGCCCATGCCCAGGTATTTGTTGACGGCACCACATTCAACAATTTTGGTTACGTCAGCAACTACGACACGCACACGGAAGTGACCAGTGCCGCAGGCTCAGCCTATACGGCCGCATTTGGCTCCATATTCGACCATTTCGAATCTGCTGCCGATGCACTGCGCGTGAATGGCCCTTACGACGCAAACGGTACCGGCGGAAGCGTCGATAACTTCAATGGCCCGCTGGGTAACCCGGGAACGCAGCAGATAAGCGGCACCTTCGCTCCCAACTTTTCGAGCATTGTATTGAAAAACGGGCCTGCGAGCCAGTTTGACATTACAAACACTGCTGGGGCGAATGTTTTTGACTTAGCGGAATTCCAGAACGGCATCACTACCACGGTGCGGGCGAATACATCCGCCGGCGAGTTACGTTTTCAAAATGGTGCCTCGTAC
>CAMLNK010000649.1 GCA_946481035.1 uncultured Dyadobacter sp.
GCCTTCGTTATTCAGGTATCCCAAAGACATATAATAGGAAATGCGATCGTTGCGGCCCGACAGGCTCACCGTATGATCTTGTCTGAAACCTTTCTGAAATACTTTGGAATACCAATCCACACTCTTGCCGTCCTTGTAGTTCTGGATTTCGGTGGGCTGCATGCCCAGCCGTTGGAGCCAGACCGTGGTCGGGTCGCCTTTGGAACCGTCGTAAGCGAGCCATTGGTCCAGGGTTACACCGGCCGGAAGGTGGTTAGGGTCGGCGAAGCGTGCCGGCTCGGCCGTTGCATTAATGTTCCGCATTACCTCCTGCCGCCAGCTGATAAATCCTTGCGGACTGAGTACCGGCTGGTTTTTAGCCACCTCGGCAAACCCGAAATTGCTGTTGATATTGATCACCGGCTTACCCTCTTTCCCTTTTTTGGTCGTGATCAGAATAACGCCGCTGGCTGCCTTAGCACCGAAAACCGCCGAAGAACTGGCGTCTTTCAATACATCGATGGTCTCGATATCATTCGGATTGATATCTTCCAGGCCGCCGTAATAAATCGTACCGTCGAGCACGATCAACGGCGTGGAACCCGCATTGATGGAGTTCTGCCCGCGCACAGAGACATTCCCACCGCCTTTCGCGGAGGTCGAAAACCCGACATTCATCCCCGGCACGTTCCCGCGCAGCACATCCTGCACCGACTGCGGGTTTTCGTTTTCAAGCCGGGTCGCATTTACCTGCGATACCGCGCCGGTCAGGTCGCGTTTCTTTTGCGTACCATAGCCGACCACCACTACTTCGTTGAGCGTTTTCAAATCGGCGGCAAGCAAAATGTCCACCACGCTCGCGTTGCCGGTTTCCTGCTCCTGCGTTACATACCCGACGGCCGAAAATACCAGTACCGCCGCATTGCCGGCGATCTCGATGCTGAACTTGCCGTCGGTATTGGTTGTCGTACCCTGGTTTGTCCCTTTAACAACCACTGTTACACCCGGAATGGGTGTATTTCCTTCCTTGGCCAATACGGTGCCGGTGATAGTTCTATCGACTTGCATTACATGGCCAACCTTTGCGAGCGGACTCGCGACGACACTGGCGGGCACTGGCGGGTGCAGGCATATCGCGCATATGCATACCCCACTCATGCGCCGCAAAGAGGTAAAAAATCCTTTTGTGATGTGCATAGGTCAGTGAATTAATGATGATGTTAGGTGAAATATACCACCCTGACGCCACCCATTCCAGCCCTCCCGCACGCAGAAACAGTCCTAGTTTTTATTCGGATAGTACCAATTATTCTCCGGTAATATTTTTTTATCTGTTCACCTCCTAAAACAAAAAAAGGATGGCTGCACAGGGCAACCATCCTCTTCATGTCACTACTTTTTCCTTAGCTGATCAGTACCCCGTGTTCTGCGGGAATACCGACTTGCCATCGGATGTTTTCGCACTCCGGTCGATCTGTGTCTGAGGGATAGGTCTCACAACGTGGTGCGCGGCGATAGCCGAAGCTTGCGGGTTGTATTTTTTCACCCTTTCCACGAGAAGTCCCCAGCGTTTCAGGTCCAGCCAGCGGGTTTGCTCGCCGGCCAGCTCCCTTGCACGCTCCTCAATAATCGTCTCCATCGTAAGGTCTTTCGCGTCAATGAGCATTTTATCCTTTTTACCAGGCCAGCCTGCACGGTATCTTACCATGTTGATCGCCTCGGTGGCACCCGCTTTATCGCCCGATTGAAACAACGCTTCGGCGAGCATCAGGTACACATCCGCCAGACGCACCACGTAGTAATCGCGGCTGCCGGGCTCATAAGTCATATCCGGGCGTTTCGAATCGAAGAACTTCTGCAATGTCGGGAACAAGGCTTCCGAATACTTGCTAGGCACGAGTACCTGGTATTTTTTCGTCGCACGGACCTCTTTCGTCATTTCATAACCCGGAATGAAGATCGCCGTATCACCCGCGGCAAACGTCACTTTCGTTTTGGAATCATCAAACGACGCCGCATTGTAAGTACCGGGGTTATTGGAAAGCCAGGTATCACGGAATGTTTTCTTATAGCGCGAGTCGTTGACACGTTCTGCAAAAACGGTGTTGAGCAGGTATTCGGTTGGTCTCAGACGTTTGAAAGGCCGTCCCCAGTAAGTGTCACGTTTCATACCCGGCTGGACATCGTACTGCATCCCAAAATAAAGGTGCAAGCTGTTACCGGTGCCGTTCGTCAATGCATCGCTGGTGTATTGCACGGCAAACACGACTTCCGAATGGTTCTGGTTGTTTTCGTCGAATACAGCCGAGAAATCGTCCAGCAGTTTATAACCGTATTTGGTAGAGACTTCTTTCAAAAGGTCAGCTGCTTTGGTGAAATCGTCCGCCGCTTTTTGGCTTGAATAGCCTTTTGCCAGGTATACTTTCGCCAGCAATGCCTGTGCATGCGGCTTGGTAGCGCGGCCATAGTCGCTTGACTGTGCCTTTGCTTCAAGATCCGTAACAGCGTCGCTCAGGTCTTTGATGATCGCCGCGTACATTTCAGCATCGGTTGCGCGCTTGGTTTCCTTGGTCGGAAGCAATGTTTCGGTCAGGCGAAGGTCCACGCCGCCGTATTGCTGGTGCAGAATATAGTAATAATGTCCGCGCAAAAACTTGGCCTCCGCTACGCGCAGCTTTTTCACGTTATCGGCGATACCCGTCACATTCGGAGCGCGGTCTATGACCGCATTACAAGTGTTGATCCCTTTGTAGAGCTCGTCCCAGGTGGTTGCCAGGTAATCCACGGTAGGGTTCAGCTGGCCATCGTAGAAGTGGAAACCTTTGTAACCACCATCCGCACCGGTTGCGTAAATATCGGTACCATACTCGGTCAGCGTAAGGCCTTGCTGGGTTGCGTAATAAAAGCGGAGCGATGAATATGCTGCTTTCACGCCATCTTCAAAGCCTTTGGCGGTGTTCAGGTAGTCGTTGCCCACACCGGAAATGATATTCTCTTCCAGCACATCCTTACACCCCTGCCCCGCGAGCATCAGCGCCGCCATGCCGCACACCACAATCGATTTTCTTATATTTTTCATTTGTCAGTATCTTTTAAAAATTTCAAAACCAGGCCGTTAGAATTTCGCGTTCACACCGAATGTGATCACCATCGTAGCTGGGGTTACACCTGTACCGCCTGCCGCAAGGCCGGTAGTTTCAGGGTCAACACCGTTGTATTTGCTGCGATATTTTGCCCAAATAAACGGCTGCTGAACGCTCGAATACAAGCGGAGTGATTCCATTCCCAGTTTTTTCGACAGTTCCGGTGTAAATGTGTAACCTACGTTCACGTTTCTCAGCTTCACGAATGTTCCGTCGAAGTAAGTAAGCGTGCTGCCGTAAACCGGGAACTCCTGGTTGCTTTTCGGACGCGGGAATTCGTTGGTAGGGTTATTGGGCGTCCAGTAATCCACTTTCATTTGCTGGTAGCGGCCTGCCAATGCATTGTTGTTTCTGTGGAACTCGCTGCGGATCAGGTTACCCACACGTGCAAAGAAGAAGAACGAAAGGTCAAAGCCTTTAAAACTTAAACGGTTGGTAATACCGCCGCTGAAATCAGGCACGTCGGAACCGATGATCTCGCGGTCGTCCGCATTGATCTTTCCATCGCCGTTGATGTCTTTCAACTTGATCTGGCCTACTTCACTGTTCACCGCTTTCGCAGCATCCGCTTCGTTGGTCTGCCAGATACCGATTTTTCTGTAATCGTACACCGTGCTGAGCGGGCGGCCGATGAACCAGCCGTTACCTAAGTCATCCACTTTTCCGTTGTAAAGCGACAGGATCGCCTCGGTGTTTTTGGTGAATGTGAAATCAGTGGTCCATTTGA
>CAMLNK010000650.1 GCA_946481035.1 uncultured Dyadobacter sp.
GTGTGCCTGTTAAATCGGATGCGATTGAGAACCTTGGCAACTATAATCCGAAATTCTCAGCCGGTTTCAGTAATAATTTCAATTATAAAAACTGGACATTGGGCGTGCTCGTGGATGGCAAGTTCGGAGGGGTAATCACGTCGGGTACTGCCGCGCAAATGGCTTATAATGGCACAGGTATCGATACGGAGAAGTATCGCGACGCGGGCTCGTGGGTAGTGGAGGGCGTAACTGCCGAAGGCGCCCCGAATACCGTGGCGATCAACGCGGAGACATTCTGGCAGACGGTCGCTCAGGGCGATTACTCCTGGGGAGAGTTTTTTACCTATCACGCTACAAATGTGCGCGTGCGGGAGGTTTCACTGGGTTATGATTTCAAAAATCTGCCTGGTTTCCTCAGTTCGGCAAGGCTCTCGTTCGTTGCCCGCAACCTTTTCTTCATTTACCGCGGCAATGCGATCCTGGATATCCCGGGTATCGGCAAGCGAAAAATGGATTTCGATCCTGAAATGAGCCTGGGTAACAGCAACTACCAGGGTATAGAGTATTTCAATTTGCCATCGACCCGGAACATCGGATTGAACCTCAAACTATCATTCTAAAAACAGCTCATTATGTTGACGAGGATAAAAAATTTAAGCCGGGTACTTGCGAAAATGCTGCCGCTGGCCTTCGTGGCGGCCGTTCTGACAAACTGTACCGATAATTTCGATTCGCTGAACACCGATGCCACCAAGATCAGCAGCGTCGGCAGCAAGGAATACCCGTTCATGTTTGCCTATGCATTGATGACGCCTACGCTGAGCCCCGATAATTTCGAGGTCGGTGAGGGGACGATCGCCTCGGTATACTCTCAGTTTTTGTCGCAAGCCGCGCATTCGTTCCCGACCGACCGCTACGTGATCAGGCAGGACTGGATGCCCGCGTGCTGGAACCCGGTGTACACCGCTGCCGCGCCGCAGTTGAAAACGATCATGGCCGGTACGGAGACGCAAAGTGCGGAGAATGCACTGGCGAACGTGTGGTGGGTATGGATGTTCCACCGGATCACCGATTATTTCGGCCCGATCCCGTATTCCGACGCTGCTTCCGGTAAGCGGTACATTTCCTACACACCCCAGGATTCCATTTATTACGACTTTTTCAAACGGTTGGACGCGGCGTCTGCCGTGCTCAAATCGCATTCCGGTGATAAACCTTTTGGTGCTTATGACCTGGTTTACAACAAAAATGCAGCGCCTGCCGCGGCCTGGATGAAGTTTGCCAACACGCTCCGCCTGCGCCTCGCATTGCGGATCTCGAAAGTAAACCCGGCAATGGCTAAGCAGCAGGCCGAAGCAGCCGTAGCCGCGGGTGTGCTCACCGACATCGCCGACGATGCCTACATGCCGAAATCGACCACTACCTATGCCGAATACAACGGATTGGCCGTTACCGCGGGCTGGGACGATGTGCGTATGAGCGCCTCTATGGAGTCGATTCTGAAAGGTTATGAAGATCCGCGGCTGCCGATTTACTTCCAGCCGTCGGTTTCTACGGGTACCTACGAGGGCGTGCGCAATGGATTGTTCACTTCGGAAAAGATCATCGATATCAATTCCAGGCTCTTCAATTCCAATATGGGTACCCGCTGGGCAACCTGGGTGGGAAGCGACTGGAAAACTACCTATAATGTGCCCCAGAATATTCTGCACGCAGCAGAAGCCTATTTCCTTCGCGCGGAAGGTGCGCTCAACGGCTGGAACATGGGTGGTACTGCCGAGGATTTTTACAAAAAGGGCATTCAGGCCTCGATGGCCCAGTGGGGTGTGACCGATCAGGCCGCTATCACGAAATACATTGCCAATACGGCGATTCCTATTGCGCCAAAGGATGGAATGAATTCGCCTGCGGTAAACGATTATCCGGTGAAATGGAGTGCTTCGGAAAGTATGCAGCGGAAGCAGGTGGCGCAGCAAAAATGGCTCGCATTATTCCCGGATGGCATGGAGGGCTGGGCAGAGGTGCGCAGAACGGGCCTTCCGAAGCTCTATCCGATCGTTCACAGCGAAAATCCCGACCTGCCCGAAGGTACATTCATCCGCCGGATGCCTTTTCTGGATACCGAAAAACAAACCAATGCAGCGGAGGTTGAGAAGGCAGTCAAAATGCTCGGCGGGCCTGATAATGCCGCTACGCCGCTTTGGTGGGATAAAAATTGATGGGGTCAGGTGTAGTCAGGTGTAGTCATGTGTGGTCATGTGTAGTCATGTGTAGCCATTTGGGAAACGTAATTACAATCCCTGACCACACCTGACAACTCTTGACAATCCCTGACTACACATGACAATCCCTGACAATTCTTGACTACAAATGACAATCCCTGACCACACATGACCAATTCACAAATCGTTCAAAAATTCAGAAAGATGTTCCTTCGCCTGCTTGCCGTCTGCTTGCTCATAACGCCTGTTTTAGCCCGAAATGCGCCTGTACTGTTTCCACAGCCGCAAACGGTGCGTTATTCGGAAGAAAAATTCCCGGTATCGGTGCTGACGATCGCTGTGCCGCCGTCGGCAACTGCGGAGGTGAAATTTGCATTGCAGGAACTGAAAAACTTTGTAGGCGAGCCTGCGGGGCAGGGTATCAGAAATGCATCTTCTTCCGCTTCGGCGACTTTTCAATGGGTTGTACGAATGGAAGGAGGTGCATTGCCGGAAGTTTCTGAAAAAGAGCGAAAAAGCGACCGTGAACATTACAAGCTAACAGTTACAAGCAAGGGCGTGCGTGTGGAGGCGCAAACATCTGCGGGATTGTACTATGCCGTGCAGACGTTGCGTCAGTTGATAACCGGGGTTGGTAAAAATGCATTTATTCCTGGTGTTATCATCGAAGACCGGCCCGCATTAACCTACCGCGGCGTGATGATGGATTTCGCGCATGGCGGGTTACCCACTGTCGCGGAAATCAAGCGGCAGATCGACTTCCTGGCCAGGTGGAAAACCAACCAGTATTATTTTTATAATGAGGTTAGTATTGAATTGAAAGGCTATCCCACGGTCGCGTACCGCGCGGGTTACACGCAGGCACAGGTGCGCGACATCATTGCATACGGTCGGCAGCGCCATATGGACGTGGTGCCGTTCCTGAACCTGTACGGGCATTTGCATGAGTTGCTGCGGAGCGAGCAATATGCCGACCTCGCAATAGGCCGGTACGGGCACGAGCTCGACCCACGGAAGCCTGAGACGAATGCATTGCTCAAAGACTGGATCGGCCAGTATGCCGCACTTTTCCCGAGCCCGTTTATTCACGTCGGGTTTGATGAAACCTGGGAAACCAAGCGCATTGCCGACGATAAGGATGCCCGTATTAACTCCGAAAGCCTTTGGGTACAGCAGCTTACATTCGTTGAGGGGGAACTCAGAAAGTATGGTAAAACCGTATTGGCGTGGACGGACATGAACAATTACTACCCGGATATCATTAAAAAGATCCCGGCTGAGGTAATTCCGGTGCTTTGGGAGTATAAGCCGGATACCGTCGAGATTAACCGCTATTTAAACCCGATTTTGAGGGAGAAAAAGCCATTTTTTATACAACCCGCCGTGTCCGGGTGGGGCCACATTTATCCCGACGCCGATTATACCTACAACAACATCAACCTTTGTCTCCAAGCCGGGGTGAAGCACAATGCACTCGGGTTTATCCACTCGGTGTGGACTGATCCCGTGGAGCCGTTTGTGCGGGCATCCTGGCTTTTCATGGCTTATGGATGTATCGGCGCGTGGCAGGGGCAAGTGTCTGATAAGGAACGTTTTACGGAAATGTACAGCCAGGTAATGTATCCGGAGATCGCCGGCGAAATGG
>CAMLNK010000651.1 GCA_946481035.1 uncultured Dyadobacter sp.
ATAGGCGAGAAGCAGACCGTTTGAAAGCGCCGGAGCCATTCTTCGGCGGTTTTCGATGCCCGTACTTCCGGCGTCCATAATACGCCTGCATAGCCGCTGTTAATGAGGGCTGTAATGAAGTCTTCGTGGCTGTAATTATCATTATAAATCACATAGGGAAACGGCGCCCCGCCCGCGTTGGACGCACGTACGAGCCCGTATGTACGCATGTTGTTGCGCCGGTACATTTCAAAGCTATGTTTCTGAACGAGGAGTCCGTAAGTCTGGCGGATCTGCTCGGAGGAACGGCCGGAAGGAAACGTCGCCACATCCGGCCAGAGATAGGAGTCGAAACCATCCACTTCATCGATTTTGTAGCCGCTTACCCCGATTTTGACATGCTCTTTTTCGAACTGATCGAACAATATTTTACGCGCCTGCGGCATTGATAAATCCGGCACAATGCCGTTCCAGACCGTGTGAGAGCCGGTGTAAGGGGCTATTGCCTTGTAAATAGCGGCATCTGGCGACACGTACGGGTTCGTCCAGAGATTGATTTTGACACCCATTTGATCCATATCCTTGACAAAACCAGCCGGATCGGGGAAGCGTGAACGGTCCCATTCGAATGTACAAGGGTAGGATTTGGTTTGCCAGCCGGGTTCGAGGCCGATGAAATCGAGGGGATAACCTTTTTCTTCAAAAGCTTTCGCTTCCTGTTTCACCTGATCGGCGGTATAGAGCCGGTGGACGCGCTGCGTAAAGCCCAGCCCCCAGCGCGGCGGCAGGCAGCCTCCACCGCTCAGGAGGTTGAAACGTTCGATCGCATTGACCGGCTTGGGGCCCGCAAAAACATAGATTTCGACTCCCTCGGCAGGTATCAGCATTTCGACCGCATCGGAATAGGGGTGTGCTTCCCAGTTCTTGTCGGTGTTGCGGTCCATCACCTTTGGCGGATTTTTGCTGTCCGTGCGCACGCCCGAGCCGGCGTAGACATCGATGTATTTGGCAGAATTTACAAAAACACCATAGCCCAGCGACGACACATAAAACGGCACCGGCGCGTGCGTGCGGCCATTGTCCGACTTGCCGTAGTGATCCGCGTGGAGCTGCATAATGCGGCCACGCTGGTGGATGGTCTGAAAGTTGAGGCCGAAACCGTACAGCTGCTCATTTCTTTGCAGCGGCAGGCGCAGGTAGGATTTGCCATTGTTTAATTGAAATGAAATGGCCGTTTTATCGAGCGGAAAATCCTGTTTTGAAAGACCCGACAGCGCGGGTGAGGCGGTACTTTCCGCTGCTTTGAGCAGGTCGTAGGCGTCCGGCTTGCCTGCGGTACCCTTCCAGACTCCCGGATGGATCTCTTTCCAGGTGATATTTTGCCCGAAAACCAAGGCGGGAACGAGCATTAAAAACAGGGTCGAAAGGGCTAGGTTGAGGTTACGCATGTGGTTCAGTGGCTCTTGGATCGATATTATAAGCGGTTATTGAATTTTTATACTAAAAAATAATGGTGGTAAAATAAATCTATTAAATTTGTAGGATATATAGGTTAATGATAATTTTGAGCTCGAAATCAGAAGACCCCTGGCATTATGTACTACGAAATTGAAGACGAACTGGGCAACGTGTCCACCTTACAACTCAAACAAAAGGAAGCGGAAGAGCAGATCGAGCCGCCAAAAGTGGATGAACTGGCGCCGCTATTCTATCTCCGGAATGAGGAAGGGTTTCCGGTGACGTCGCTTACGAGCGCTTCGTCGGACAATGAATCACGGTCGATCCTCGATCTGGTCCGTTTCAAGCCGCTTGTTCTCAGTTTTTATTGCAATTGCTGGGGAAGCTACGCACCCAGGCACCTGGATGCATTGAAGGCGCTCGCACCCCAGGTGGAGGCTCTTGGCGGGCAGTTGCTTATACTGACCAATGAATCTCAAAAGGAAATCGGGCGCATTGCCAGGAAACTGGATTCCGCGGCGCTGATTTACCATGATAAAAATTACAACGTCGCACGCTCCTACGGCGTATTTTCAGAAACTTCGCCGATCTGGGACCGCATTGCCGGCATTTCGGAGGAGGTTTTCACGCCGTCGCTCTTCGTCCTTGGCCGCGACCGCCGCGTGGGTTATGCATTTGTCGACGAGGATTTCGACAATACGCCCGATGTTAAAACTGTTTTGAAGGCCATTTACGACGGTCGGTAACGGAAATTACATACTTTGGCATTCATACCGTGTCAGCCTGGCAACCATGCATTATCTTTGGTTTTGCCGCTGACACGGTATTTGTTTCATACGATTTTTGGATATGTTGTTGAAAAACCGGTTGCAATCGAAACTTCCCAATGTCGGGACTACCATTTTTACCAGGATGTCGGCTTTGGCCGAAGAGCACAAGGCGCTGAACCTGGCGCAGGGTTTCCCGGAGTTCGATTGCTCGCCTGACTTGCAGCGCTTGGTCGACAAATATGTGCGGTCGGGCAAAAACCAATATGCGCCTATGCCCGGCGCGTTACCATTGCGGGAGGCTATTGCAAAGAAAACTTTCGAGGCTTCGGGCCACGAGTATCACCCTGTAACCGGCATTACCATCACCAGCGGTGCTACCGAGGCATTGTTTGTGGCGATCAGTACCGTAGTGCATCCGGGCGATGAGGTGATCGTATTCGAACCGGCCTACGATAGTTACGTGCCCGCCATCGAGCTTAGCGGCGGTGTCCCGGTATTTGTCACCCTCGATCCGCAATATGATTTCATCGATTGGGAGGTAGTAAGGTCGCGCATTACCGAAAAAACGCGGGCGATCATCATCAACACACCGCATAACCCGACCGGCAAGGTGTGGGCGGCTTCGGATTTGCTGGCGCTTGCTTCCCTCGCAGAAGAGCACGACCTGATCGTAATCAGCGATGAGGTTTATGAATACATTGTTTTCGACGGGCGGGAGCATATTTCCGTAGCTTCGATTCCCTCGTTGGCCGAGCGCAGCTTTGTTTGCGGGTCGTTTGGAAAGACATTTCATACTACCGGCTGGAAACTCGGCTATTGCCTGGCGCCTGCGCAACTTACCGCCGAGTTCCGGAAAATCCATCAGTTTCTGGTGTTTAGTGTGGTAACGCCGATTCAATTCGCCGTGGCCGAGTACCTCAGCGAGCCTGAGCATTATTTGTCGCTCTCCGCATTCTACGAACGTAAACGGGATTTGTTTAATGACGCGATCAAGGATATCGGTTTTATACTGAAACCTTCCGAAGGCAGCTTTTTTCAGAACGTTTCCTATGCTAACCTTTCCGATGAAAACGATCTCGCGCTGGCCGAACGACTGACCAGGGAAATTGGCGTCGCCTCCATTCCTGTTTCCGCGTTTTATGCCGGTGAAACTGACTTCAAAACGCTCAGATTTTGCTTTGCCAAGCATGATGAGACCTTGTTGAAAGCCGCAGGATTGTTGAATGGGTTAACTTGGTAAAAAGATTGCAAGAGACCGAAATGTTTTTTATAGATTCGAAAAAAGTCGTAACTTAATCTGACAAATTTCGGACATCATGAAAACCATACAATACCAAAAATATGATGAGGTCTCTCCGCTGCGGATAGCCCAGGAGCCCGAAGTGTTGTACGTTGCCCGTAAAACGGTCGATATGTTTCCTATTGAGCGCTTTCAGGAGCTTTCTGCAAGGCTCCTTTTTACACAGCTCGAATGGGCAGAAATATTGCACGTAAGCGACAGGACTTTGCATCGCTATCTGAAAGAAGACAAGCCTTTTGAAGGGTTGTACGCGGAGCATTTGTACCAGCTTGAAAACATGGCGGATCTGGGTCTTGAAGTATTTGGTGACGTGAAAGCATTTGAGAAGTGGCTTCGTACACC
>CAMLNK010000652.1 GCA_946481035.1 uncultured Dyadobacter sp.
CTACGTGCTGAGCAAAAGAAAGATCGATGTGTATGCCAAAGCGGTGGAACAAGCCAATGAAAACTACCGCATTACGAAAAATAAATACGATAATAGCCTGGTAACCACCACCGAACTGCTCGATGCAGACGTGGCACAGGTACAATCGCGTATCGATTACGAAGCGGCGAAAGCCGATGCGGTTGTAGCATACAAGAAGTTAGAGCAAACGGCAGGAGTTATCAACTAAGGGAGGAAAGGAAGGAAGGAGGAAGGGGAGGAAGTGAGTTTTAGGGTAAGATAAATAGAATCCATCCTCCCTGCGCGGGCCGCCCTTTCGTCCCTCCTCCATCCTCCCCAATATTCAGTCATTCAATCATTCAATCATTCAAAATTGATATGGAAACCAAAAACACCACCGAAGAAGCGCCTAAAAAGAAAAATTCCCGCTTCCTCATTATCCTTGCCGCGCTCATTATCGGCGGCGGTACCTGGGGTTTTACAAAATATAACCACGGACAGCACCACGAAGAAACCGACGATGCGCAGATCGATTCGGACATTAGCCCGGTAATCCCGAGAATTTCAGGTTATGTGACCGAAATCCGCGTAAAAGATAACCAGACTGTTAAAAAAGGCGATACACTGATCGTACTCGACAACCGCGACCAGATCATCAAACTGGAACAAGCCAAAGCGGGCCTTTTGGGATCGGAAGGCAGCCTGACGGTGGCGCACGAAACGACCAACGCGTCGGCGGCAAGCGGCATTACCTACGAAGCTAACATTGCCGTAGTAGCAGCGCAGATCGAAGAGGCGAAAGTGAATTTGTGGAGAGCGAACCAGGATTACGCACGTTATGAAAACCTGATCAAGGACCATTCGATCACTCAGCAGGAGTTTGAGCAGGCGCAGGCGACCAAACAAAAAGCAGAACGTGCACTAGCCGTTTTGGAAGCGCAGAAAGGCGCAGCCGAACGTCAGGCGAAAGCAGCCGGTCGTCAGACCAGAGCTACCTCGGTACAATCGGCCGTAGCGAATGCGAACATCAAGGTACGCCAGGCGGAGATCGCCAATGCGGAGTTGAACCTGTCGTACACCGTGATTACCGCGCCGACCGACGGCCGCGTGTCCAAAGTAAATGCGCAGCTGGGTCAATACCTGCAAGCCGGGCAATCGCTGTTCAGCATTATCTCTACCCACAAACCATGGGTTACCGCCAACTTCAAGGAAACGCAATTGACCAAAATGAAGCTGGGCCAGAAAGTGAAGATCCACGTGGATGCTTATCCCGAACACGAATTCGAAGCGCAGGTAGCGTCATTCTCACCAGCCACAGGCGCACGTTTTGCCCTGCTGCCTCCTGACAATGCGAGCGGTAACTTCGTGAAAGTGGTGCAACGCCTGCCGGTACGCATCGAGTTTACCAAAGCCGACGACGAAAAAATCGCGCAACTGCGCCCGGGCATGAACGTGTTCGTGGACGTGGAGCTGAACTAAGGTCTCCGAACCGAATTTTTGATTCTAAAAAACCAATAACGAATGGAATTACAGGAATCACTCGTCGAATACGGCTACCGCAGGGTAGTGATTACCATCACGGCCGTATTGTGCGCGCTGCTGGAAATCGTGGACACCACGATCGTGAACGTGGCGCTCAACGACATGCGCGGAAACCTGGGCGGAACGTTGTCGGAGGTGAGCTGGGTGATTACCGCCTACGCGATCGGTAACGTGATCATCGTGCCGATGACCAGCTGGCTCTCGCAGCAGTTTGGCCGCCGCAACTACTTTGCCGCTTCGATTATCATATTTACCGTTGCCTCATTTCTTTGCGGTAATGCCGATAATATCTGGGAGCTGGTGTTTTTCAGATTAATACAAGGCTTCGGTGGTGGTGCATTGCTCGTAACCGCGCAAACGCTGATCACTGAAAGCTACCCGCCCGAAAAACGCGGGATCGCACAGGCTATTTATGGTCTGGGGGTGATTGTAGGCCCTACATTGGGCCCGCCGCTGGGTGGTTATATCGTAGATAATTACAGCTGGCCTTACATTTTCTATATCAATATTCCGCTGGGTATTATTGCGGCCATGCTGACCATGGAGTTTGTAAGAAGCCCGAAATTCGCCAACAAAAAAGCAGCCAACGAAATCGACTGGTGGGGTATTATCCTCCTCGCGGTTGCCGTAGGGTCATTGCAATATGTGTTGGAAAAAGGTCAGGAGGAGGACTGGTTCAATGACGAGATCATCGTAATCCTTTCGGTAACGACTGTTTTCGCATTCTTCTTCTTCATTTGGAGGGAATGGACCTACAAAAACCCGATCGTGAACCTGCGCGTGCTTGCGAATGGAAACCTGAGAGTCGGGACGGTATTGTCGTTTATCCTCGGCTTCGGCTTGTACGGCTCCACATTCATTATCCCGCTATATACCCAGGCCACATTAGGCTGGACGGCTACGCAATCGGGGATGCTTATGGTCCCGGCGGCGATCGTGACAGCCATGATGATGCCAATTGTAGGCCAATTGCTTCAACGCGGAGTGAAACAGCAATACCTCGTGGCGATCGGGATGATATTCTTTTTCGTATATAGCTACTGGGGTTATCTGATATTGACGCCGGACACTGGCAAGGACGCGTTTTTCAGTATGCTCATCGTCCGCGGGATTGGTTTGGGGCTACTTTTCGTACCCATTACCACGCTGGCGCTCTCGACACTGAAAGGCCGTGAGATCGGGGAGGGCGCTGCTTTCACCGGTATGATGCGGCAGCTTGGCGGCTCGTTCGGTGTGGCGGTGATTACCACATTTATTGCACGTCAGAACATGGCACACCGCAACGACCTGGTTACCAAGCTGGATGTGAACAACCCCATCGTGCAGCAGCGCGTCGAAGGCTTGCAGCACAGCTTTATGGCCAAAGGAATGACGCCGGATGTGGCACTGAACAGCGGCTACAAAATATTGGACTATACCGTGTCCAAGCAAGCGCAGGTAATGTCGTACATGGATGTATTCCTGTACCTGGGCGTGATGTTTTTAATTTGTGTTCCCTTTGTGTTATGGACGCGGAGCGGCAAAACGAAAGTCGACACTTCGTCCGTGCACTAGTGTTTTTAAGTGTAGTAGTATTGCAGAAGAAGCCTCCCGACACCGGGAGGCTTCTCTTGTTTCATGAATATTCCTTCCTCCCTTTCCTCCTTCCTCCATTCCTCCCTACTTTTGCCAAAATACAATCCCGATTAAACAGTGCACCAGAATTACCATTTCATCAAACAACTCGCCCCGCGGCTCCATTCTGAAATTGCCGGAAAGCGGTTCGTGGAAGCATTCAGCCAGCAAAAGGATGAACTCATTATCGTGTTTGCGGAGGAAGCGGAAGATCTGCCTGAGCAGCAAGAGGATCAGCGGTTGACAAAACCCTTCTTCATCAAAGCCACTTTAACCAACAGCTTCTCCTGCCTGAGCTTTCCTGAACGTTTCGACCGCGCGCGGCGGAATAGCGTCAATCTGTTCACTGATTTTGCGGGGGATAAGGTGGAGTTTGTGAAGGTTTGTCAAAACGAGCGGGCGATTCAGGCGCATTTTGAGAGTGGGAGGGATTTGATATTCAAGCTTTTTGGAAACCGCTCCAATTTTATTGCACTAAATATCGAAGGCGAGGTTACGCAGCTTTTTAATAACAAACTGGCAACCGACCGCGGCCTCACGGTGGCCGCGCTGAACCGTGAGATCGACCAGTCGTGGGAGGCGTTTGTGGCACATGAAGGCCGCTTTGAACCGCTGTTCCCGACATTTGGAAAGGTGGCTAATAAATATTTGTCCGGTAAGCTGGCGGGGAAGGAGGATCTGGCAGAGCGTT
>CAMLNK010000653.1 GCA_946481035.1 uncultured Dyadobacter sp.
GGCTGCCTGTCCACGGGCGCGAGAGGCCCAGCGGGGTGTTGTAATCCACATAAATATCCCTGGAATGCAGCATGATGTCGCTGATGGTGGCCACTTGCTTTGGCTCTGAGGTGAGTGTAAGCTGCGTCCACTCGCGTGCGATGGCTTCCGGGCTCAGGGTATGGTCCCAGGCCAGCCGCCCGAATGCGTACCAATTGGCCTGGGCCATCGGGTTGCCGGTCCAGTTGCGGTCGGAGCCGGTGTTGGCTACGCCGGCCATGCAGGTCAATGGATAATTGTGCAAAGACCCGTCCACAATGCGGGCGACGGTGGAGCCTTTGCCATTTACGTAGGTATCGGCGTCTAGGCATTCCTTGAAAATCGGGGCTTCGTAAACCCAGTGCGTCGCGAAGCCGAGGTATTCCTGCGTGAGCTGGAACTCCATACCGAGCGGCGTGCGCGGCATGTTGCCGAACAGCGGCGAAAAGGGCTCGCGAGGCTGAAAATCGATCGGGCCGTTTTTGACCTGTACAATCACATTTTTAGCAAACTTCCCGTCGAGCGTTGCGAATTCATCATACGCCGCTTTGAAACGGTCGGCATTAGGGTCGGCCTTGTACACAAATGCCCGCCAGATCACCACGCCGTTGAATGGCGCAAGGGCTTCGGCGAGCATATTGGCGCCGTCGGCGTGGGTACGGCCGTAATCCTGCGGGCCGGGCTCGCCTTCGGAATTGGCTTTGACCAGAAACCCTCCGAAATCGGGGATAATACTGTAAACTTCCCTGGTCTTTTCAATCCACCATTTCCTGACTTCCGGGTCGAGCGGATCGGAGGTCTTTAACCCTCCGAGCGTTTTGGGGGCGGCAAAATGGATGGACAAATAGGTTTTAATGCCATACTTCCTGAAAACACCGGCCAATGCGGCCACTTTGTGCAGGTACTCGGCTGTAAGAAACCGCGCACTCGCATTCACATTGTTCACGACCGTACCGTTAATCCCGATCGAGGCGTTGGCCCGCGCATAATCACTGTACCGCGGATCGACAGTCTCCGGCAGCTCGTACCATTTCCACAACGACGATCCCGCGTACCCGCGTTCGATGGTGCCTTCGGGGTTATCCCAATGGTTGAGCATGCGCAGCCGGATCTTCGGGCTGTTTTGCCCTACTGCTTTTTCGAGAGGCAAATGCTGCTGCAAATGCCGGAGCAATGCAAAGCTGCCGTACAGCACGCCTGCATCGCGGGAGGCGGTAATGACGGTATTTCCCGATTGCATTTGAATCGAATAGCCGTCGCCGGGCGTTGCGCTGCCTGAAACGGTAAGGATAATGCCGTTTTGATTGCCTACCGGAGTTTTTACGACCGGAATTTGCTTGCCGAGCATGGCGGCGAGGCCGGTTTGAAGCTCTCTGGCGGCATTGTTCAGAATGTCGCCATTGCCTGATAGCGCTATGAAATTGAAGGACTTAGTGTAAGCCGCTTTTACGATGATATTTTGTATCCGGTCGTATTTCAGCCAGAGCCGGTAGCCGTCATCGGCCGAGGCCCGGCGGTTTGAGATTACTGCAAAAATCAAAAGCAGCAGGCAACGGGTAGTCAAAAAGCGTGGAGAAAATATCATGAGTCAGGTTTTGAGTTGTTTGCGTCTTTCAATGGTTTTGAGCAGGTTCCTCATTCGCGCCATCCGTGCGAAAAGGGGAGGCTGGCAGCCCGGCAACATTGTAAAAATTGACACCTTCGGGATTGTCCTGCCAGGCATAGCGGACATATTTAGGCGATTTGACATGCCCGCTCCGCAATGCAATGCGGTCTTTACCGAGTATTTCGGCCTCGGCCCAATAGAATTTCCGGTCGTCGCCCGCGACCGCGAACCAGCGTAGCGGCTCATTGTCCGAGGTAACAATGCCCTCGCCAACGTGATCGAAGGTTAATATTACTTTGTCGTTTTCAATGCGGTATGATTTCAGCGTTGGGCCGGAGTACGTGATGCCTTTCTCTCCGTAGGCCAGGTTCCGGGCGGCGAGCGCGAGCCGTTTGCCGATGTCCTTCTTGTTCAGCGGGTGAATATCGTTCCATTCACCGAGATCGATGGTGACGGCCACTGCCGTGTTGGGCAGGGTGAGCGCTTTGTTCTGTGCTTCCCGCAGCAATGCGATATTGCTCTCCGCCGGGGTGTAATCGATGTCCTGGAAATTGGGCAGCTGTGCCACGAGGAAAGGCAAATGGTCGTCGTGCCATAGCGCCCGCCAATCCCTGATCAGCGCCGGGAGCAATGCATTGTAAGGCTCCGGGTTTCCGGTGTTGGATTCGCCCTGGTACCATAAAAACCCCTTGATTTTCAAAGGTAAAGCCGGTGCAATCATCGCATTGTACAATGCTGTGGGCTGGTTCTGATGTACGAGCCGTGGCGGCGCGGTATTGCGCCCGGGCGGGAACACCGCGCCGACTTTGTATTGCCAGGTGCCCTTCAAATCGATGGTATCGCTGCCGGTCGTCATGAAATACGGCTTATCGGGCACGAAACCACCTTTCCCAGATGTATTGGTGACCCTGACGACGAAAGTATTCGCCCCGGCTTTGAGCAAATCGCCCGGGATTTCGTACCGCCGGGGCGGGTATTGGTACGTGATATTGCCGACTTTCCGGCCGTTGACATACATTTCATCGGCATCCACAATGCGCCCCATGTACAGTTTTACCCGTTTTCCGGCCCAACTTTGCGGAACCTCGATCGTTCTCCTGAACCAAACCACGCCGTCGAGCTCCTTCAATCCCTGATCTTCCCAATAGCCGGGGATATTGAAATTCCGCCATCCTTTGGGTTGATATTCAATGCTTTCCCAGTGCCCGGTCCGACCCGCGTCCGTCACTGTGCGTTCCTGCGGGACAGTATTCACCAGCCGGGCGAATGCATTCACATAGCTCGTGTCCTTATTTTGCGAAATGGTTTTTTTAATATCCTCAAAATCCCTGAAACCGCCCTCGCTGATCCACGCTTCAATGGGCGTACCTCCCACCGAACTATTGACAATGCCGATTGGTACCTTATGTTTTTCATAAATCTCGCGGGCAAAAAAGTAGGCTACGGCGCCGAACGTGAGCACGTTTTCGGGACTGGCGGTTTTCCATTCGCCTTTCGGAAAATCATCCACCGACCCGTTCAGGTTGGTGAGCGTGGGGACGAAGAAATTGCGGATATCGGGATAGTCGGCCGAGGCAATATCCGCCGGAAACCGCTCCTTCACGCGCTCCATGTTAATCACCATATTGCTCTGCCCGCTGCACAGCCACACATCCCCGAATGCAATGTCGGTAATGCGGATTTCATTCCTGCCCTTCAGAACCATCGCATAACCCGTACCCGCGGCGTGCGCAGGAAGTGCTATTTCCCACTTTCCAGCCGCTGTGGTCGTTGTTTTAAAGGTTTTGTGGTCAAATTGAAGGGTAATCTTTTCCTTCGGCGATGCCCAGCCCCAGACTTTAATGGGCTGGTCGCGCTGTAAAACCATATGGTCGGAAATCAGTTTCGGCAGGCGGATCTGCGCGTGCACAGGTATGGCGGCGGAGAACAGTAACAGGGTCAGGAGCTTTGAAATCTTCATCCGGATCGGTCCGATTGTTTTTAAGATATTGTAAATCAATGGGGTATATGTAAAAATGGCTTCCGTTTCATGGCCTTGTACTCCGAGGGCAGCATATTGAACTTGGCCTTGAAGGACTTGGTGAAATAGTTGGGCGTCGCAAAACCGGCTGTGTACGAGATCTGCGAAACGTTCATGTCGCTCTTTTCGAGCAATATCGCAGCCTTTTCCAGCTTGATCGACCGGATGAATTCGATAGGGGATTGCCCGCTTATTTCCA
>CAMLNK010000654.1 GCA_946481035.1 uncultured Dyadobacter sp.
AAAACTTCGTCGGCGGTAATGACTTCTTTATAGGTTATCGGGCGTATTTCAATCTCGAAATCTGCTTTTGCGAGCTCGATCACCACGCGGCGGGTAACGCCGTTGAGGATATTCCGGTCGGAAGTAATGAGTTTGTCGCCATGGAATGCGAACAGGTTGCTGCGCGTCAGTTCGCTTACCTCGCCATCTTTATGGAAAAGTAAATCTGCGGCATTCTGGCGTTTCAGTTCGTCGGCCATGAGCACCATATGCACATAATTGGTGGTTTTGACCTCCGGTAAATCGCGAACATATTCGTAGGGAAGCACTTTAATGCCTTTCAAGCGGCCAGCCGGGTTATCCTGCGGCAATGCTTCGGTGCGGATCAGCAGATTAGGCCGCACCACGTGCACGCTATCGGGCGCATAGCCGCCGGTGAGCACGAAACGAAATGCAACTTCCGCCTCGCCCGACATAGAATGCAGATCGGCCAGGATCTTTTCCGTTTCGCTTTGGGTCACCGGAAGCGGTAGTTTCAGCAGCCGCGCAGAGTTTTCGAAGCGCTGCCAGTAATCGTCCCACCGGAACGGAGCGCCATTGTAAGTCCTGAAAAAATCGAATAAGCCGTAACCGCGGAGCAGGGAGAGGTCGTTGGTCTGAAAGAGCGGCTGGTCGAGCGGAACGATTTCGCCGTTAAAATATTGGTAGAAAGGCATTGAATGCGGATTTTGTTGATTGGGGTAAAGTTATTGATAAAGGCTTTTCAAATACTGCTTTTGTAGATGTAAATGCCAATTTTTAGGTTTTATCTTTGCGGTTCACATAACCCGGCGGGCCAGTCGCGGCCTGCCCACATTACGCTTCGCATGATCCAACCCACATCATTACTTGAAAAACTGCAAATTGAATTTGACCGGCATTCCTATGGCGACGCACCCGTGGAGCTTTATGAGCCGATAACCTATATTATGTCGCTCGGCGGAAAGCGTTTCCGGCCGCTGCTGACATTGCTTGCCGCTTCCATTTTCGATACGGATATTGAAAAAGCTGTAAAACCGGCCATGGCCGTGGAGGTGTTTCACAACTTCACGCTCATGCACGACGACATTATGGATCGCGCGCCGCTGCGCAGGGGTATGCCTACCGTGCACGAGAAATGGAATGCGAATACGGCCATTCTGTCGGGCGATGTAATGCTGATCCGCGCCTATGACTTGCTGTTGGATGTGGAAAAAGACAAACTACGGGCCGTTTTGAGCCGTTTTAACCAGACAGCCGCCGAAGTGTGCGAAGGGCAGCAGCTCGATATGAATTTCGAGACGCGCTGGGATGTGACGGAGGAAGAATACATCGGTATGATCCGCCTGAAAACGTCGGTACTGCTTGGATTTGCATTGGAACTGGGCGGGATGATCGCCGGGGCGGATGAAGAGACCACCCAACTGCTTTACTCGGCGGGAGAGAATATGGGCATCGGTTTTCAATTGAAAGACGACCTGCTGGACGTTTACGGCGACCCTGCGAAGTTTGGAAAGCAGGTAGGCGGCGATATTATCGCCAACAAAAAGACGTTTTTGCTCATTGAAGCATTATCCAAAGCAGAAGGCAGCTTGAAAACCGAACTCGACCACTGGATAAGCCTCGAAACATTCGATAATGCGGAGAAAGTAGCTGCTGTGACCGGTATTTACGATGCTTTGCACATCCGCGCATTTACCGAACGTAAAATAAATGAATATTTTTCGCGTGGAATGGCTAGTTTACAGCAACTGCGCACAAGTAGCGTTCAGAAAGAGGTGCTTTTGCAGTTTGTGGAGCAGCTGGTGGCGCGGGAAAAGTAGTTTTATCAACAAATAACCCATTATATGTCGATTACCCTCATTTTAGTGATCATCACCTCCGGGATCAGCTACTATGCTTTCAATAATTATAGTTTGATGGACAAGCTGATCCTGAACCCATACCGCGTGACGCAGCGTAACGAATATTACCGGTTTATCACTTCCGGTTTTGTACACGCGGATTTCGGCCACCTGATTTTCAACATGCTCAGCTTGTGGTTTGTGGGCGAAAGCATCGAGCGGCTTTTTGCAATGCTGTTCGGGCCAAGCGGGACGTTTTACTA
Organism: uncultured Dyadobacter sp.; assembly: GCA_946481035.1. Next base: position 2,105 of record CAMLNK010000654.1, read on the forward strand.
CCTGTTTCTGTATTTGGTAGGCATTATTGTTTCGGACATTCCTACATTTTTGAAGCATAGGAAAAATTCGAAGTATAACTCGCTTGGAGCCTCCGGGGGTGTTTCAGCGGTGCTTTTTGCGGCAATCCTTTTTGCGCCGTTAATGCAGATCTGCCTTTATTTCTTCATCTGTATGCCCGGTTTCATATTCGGCTTGCTGTTCCTCGGGTATTCATTTTACGAGGCGCGGCGCGGCACGAGCTACGTCAATCACAGTGCGCACATGGTCGGCGCGATTTTCGGGATGGTTTTTATGGCCGTGGTGTACCCGAGTGCGGTACCACAGTTTTTTGAGCAGATCCTGAGCTGGCGCTTATTTTAATGTAGCCAGAACCGTTACGCTGCCTACCGTTTTGTCTTGCAGATTAACCTTCACTTCGGCGTCCAGGGGAATGTAAATATCAACTCTGGACCCGAATTTGATAAAGCCCATTTCGGTGCTTTGCTCCACTTTATCGCCCTCCTTCACATACCAGCGTATACGACGCGCAGCCGCGCCCGCTATCTGCCGGAATAGCACTTCCACACCTTCAATCGTGCGGATTACCACCGTAGTACGCTCATTTTCAGTGCTTGATTTCGGGTGCCATGCAACGAGGTACAGGCCCGGGTGGTATTTAAAGTATTGAATAACCCCGCTGATCGGGTTCCAGTTGACGTGCACATTCAGCGGCGACATGAAGATGCTGATCTGGCGGCGTGGCCCTTTGAAATACTCAGTTTCTACAACTTCTTCAATTACAACCACCTTACCATCACATGGCGCCACGATTTCTCGGTCGCTTTGGCGTACCACACGCGTAGGAACGCGGAAGAACTGTACCACAAGGAAGAAAATGACGATACTGCCGATGAGCACGAGGCGCGGGATCCAGTAGCCGTCGGGAAGGAGATAGTTGATCCCTAAATTGATAATGATCAGTACAATGGCCGTTACAGCCATGATCGTATATCCTTCTCTATGCAGTTTCATGCAGGCTTATTTTTTGTTAATGATGGTCTCCAAAATGCAAATATCGCATAAATCCTGATTTTCCGGCAACGAAAAAGCCCCGGCGGTTGGCGCTGGGGCTGTATTTTACCGACAGTTTTTGTCAGGTGTTGCGGTCCGCCGCGCGGTCAAGTATGGTCAGGTATTGTCAAGTGTAGTCAGGTTTTGTAAAGGGTAGTCATTGGTAGTCAGATGTTGTCAGGTATGGTCATTGTAAGTGGGAAAGATATTCTTCCCCCCGATATTCTACAAATGGCTATTTATGACAACAAATGACCACACCTGACTATAAATGACTATTCTTCATGCACGTCAACCACGACGCAGTCGCCGTTTTTCACTTCGTGCTCCACCTTCTTGAACTTCACGTCGCGGACAATGCGGCCGTCGCGGTACTGAACCGAAACGCGCTGGTTACGGTCGGCGATTTTGATCGTGCGTACCGGCTGGGCTTTCGTAGTCGACTCCTGTGAATGGAAAGTGTCGCTTTCCAGGTCGTAATCTTCCTCGCGGTTGGTATGAAGTTCGGGAGCTGGTTCGGGACGGCGTACCTGCTGCTGCACGGCGGTCGGCGGCGCTGCTTCTTCCTGCGGGATGTCGGCCTTCATCAGGAACGAGATCATATCAAAGTTCACCTTGCTCAGGAAGCGTTTGAACAGTTCCACGGATTCGAATTTATAGATCAGCAACGGATCTTTCTGCTCGAATA
>CAMLNK010000655.1 GCA_946481035.1 uncultured Dyadobacter sp.
AAAATGACTGACAGTGTTTTCATACTGCAAAAGTTTAGTTTGTTAAATAAATAACCGAACTCAATCTTTCAACGAAACATCCATCAGGTGGCATGAATTACACGCCTGATTTTATCAGAAAGTTAAGATTTTTTTGAATATATGCAAGAAAAAACCCTGGAATTGTGTAACCGTTTCCAGGGTTTGTGAATATCAAAATATTTCTAAGGATTGGCTCTCCGTTTATGCCTGAGGCACATACCGTTTTCCGGCGCGATCGTGTAGTAACCAAAGGCCTACAAAAGTTATCAACCCATTGATAATGAGCCTCTCAAATCCAAACTTGTAACCATTGAACCATTCTGCGGAGTGGTCGTTGATGATGTAGGTCAAAATCGGTGCGAGGATGCAGACGATCGGAACGAAGCGGTCTTTCACAGGCCGTTTCAGAAACGCCCCGAAAGAGAACAACCCAAGCAGCGGCCCGTAAGTATAACCGGCCAGGTCGAACACCGCGGTGATCACTTCCTTGTTGTTCATCCGGTTGAAAATCAGGATTACCAGATAGAAAATCACTGAAAAGCCCACGTGCACCCAGAATTTGATCGATGCCCGCTTTTCCTCGGGGCGCTTCTCGATATTCATAAAATCGATGCAAAATGCGGTCGTCAGTGCTGTAAGGGCCGAATCGGAACTGGCGTAGGTGGCTGCGGTAATACCTAGCAGAAACGTAATGCCCACTACCAATCCAAGGTGGTTCAATGCAAGCATTGGATAGAAATCGTCCGTTTTCGCAGGCGTAGGTATGCCCTGCGCCTCTGCATATACGTAGAGCAATGCACCCAGCGAGAGAAACAGGAAGTTTACGATCACCAGCACCACCACAAACCAGAACATATTCTTCTGCGCTTCCCCGATGTTTTTGCAGGTTAGGTTTTTCTGCATCAAATCCTGGTCGAGCCCCGTCATTACAATGGCGATAAACACGCCGGCAAAGAACTGCTTGAAGAAGTTCTTCGGATCGTTGGTGTCCCAGTAAAATATCTTGGAATACCCGCTGTTCTGAACGCTGGTCCAGATATCACCGAAGCCGTTCAGATTCAGCTCGCTGGAAACCAGTACGATCGTCAGAATGACAGCTGTAATGAGGAAAAAAGTTTGCAGCGTGTCGGTTACGATGATCGTTTTAACCCCGCCTTTAAATGTATAAATCCAGATCAGAAATATCGTAATGGCTACCGCCACTTCGAATGGGATGCCCAGCGGCCTGAACAGTGCAAGTTGCAGCACCTGTGCAGCCACATATAAACGCACCGCGGAACCCACCGTACGCGAAAGCAGGAAAAAGCCCGAACCGGTTTTGTACGACCAGAAACCAAAGCGCTGTTCGAGGTAAGAATAAATGGAAATGAGGTTCAGCCGGTAATACAGCGGCATCAGCACCGTACCGATCACCAGGTATCCCAGAATATACCCGATTACCACCTGGAAATACGAAAACTGGATATTCACCACTGCTCCCGGCACAGACACAAACGTAACGCCCGACAGCGAAGTACCGATCATCCCGAACGCCACCAGGTACCACGGCGACTGCCGGTTAGCGGTAAAAAAAGTATTAGTATCCGCTCCCCTGGAAGTAAAAATGGACACTGTGATCAGCATTCCAAAATAAACTACCAGTATCGCCAGGGATATATAAGGGTTCATTAAAGTGGGTATTTGGGGATTCGGGAGTGGATTAAAAGGCGCTTAAAAGCTTCGGATAGTCTCCGTTTTTAATTAGATTTGCTAATCAAACAGAAATTTGGTTGTTATGCAAGCGCTCACAGAAACAGAGCTGGAAATTCTGGAAGAAACCGTAGATACGGATATTAAAAAGCTGGTTATCTACAATGACGACGTGAATACCTTCGATTGGGTGATCGATACGCTGATCGAAGTTTGCGGCCACAGCAACGAACAAGCCGAACAATGCACGATTATTATCCATTATAAAGGCAAATGCTCTGTTAAGGAAGGATCTTTTGAAGAGCTGGCCGGGATGCGGAACGAAATTTGTCGCAGAGGCATTTCAGCGGAGGTGCATTAAACTGCACTCCCTCCGCCAAGCATCATCAACACTCAGCATCTTCTCATGAACTACCCCTCACGTCTTATTGAGGAAGCCGTCTCCGAAATTTCCCGTCTGCCGGGAATTGGCAAAAAAACCGCATTGCGCCTGGCACTGCATTTGCTGAAAAGGGACGAGGAGCAAACCCGCTCACTCTCCGATGCATTGCTGAACATGCGCACCAAAACCACCTACTGTTCCCGCTGCCACAACATCGCCGACGACGTGCTTTGCAATATTTGCAGCAATAACAGGCGCGACCAAACGACCATTTGCGTTGTGGTGGACACGCGCGACGTATTGGCTATCGAATCGACGAACCAGTACCGCGGGCTGTACCATGTGCTTGGCGGCATTATTTCCCCGCTCGAAGGCATCGGCCCATCTGACCTGGAAATCGATTCATTGATGTCGAGGATAGAGAAGCAGGAAGGCGACGAGGCGGTTCAGGAGATAATATTGGCGTTGAGCCCCACGATGGAAGGTGATACCACCGCTTTTTACCTGCAAAAGAAGTTAAAGGCCACCGGAGTTAAGATAAGCACTATCGCAAGAGGTATCCCCATCGGCGGAGACCTGGAATACGCGGATGAGATCACACTCGGCCGCAGCATTGTAAGCCGGGTGGCTTACGATTAACACTAAACACTTAATGTACTATTATGAATAGAACAGACTTTTTGCGGACACTGGCTGGCAGCGCACTCACTGTCGGCGCATTGGCTGAGCAATCATTTGCAGGAGTATCAGAAACATCCGGCAGCATACTCGCGGAAACGGCTCCGTTCAAGCAGGCTCCGCTTCCTTACGACTTCGGTGCATTGGAGCCAAGCATCGATAAGCTGACGATGGAAATCCACTATGGCAAACACCATGCGGCATATGTCAAAAACCTCAACGACGCTGTTAAAGGAACCGAATGGGAGAAAAAATCCCTTGAAGATATCATCAAATCAGTAAGTAAAGCGCCCGCTGCGATCCGCAACAATGGCGGCGGTCACTGGAACCACACTTTCTTCTGGGAAGTAATGGGGCCTAAAAAGAGCGCAGCTCCAACAGGCGCCGTAGCCGATGCGATCAACGGCCAGTTTGGCTCATTCGATAAGTTCAAAGAGGAGTTCGGAAAAGCCGCTGCGACCCGTTTCGGCTCCGGCTGGGCATGGCTGGTAGCAAAAGGCGGCAAACTTGCCGTAGGCTCCACACCGAACCAGGATAACCCGCTTATGGACGTTTCCGACATCAAAGGGACGCCCATCCTCGGCATCGACGTTTGGGAACACGCCTATTACCTGCATTATCAAAACAAACGCCCGGATTATATCAAGGCATTCTGGGATGTGGTGAACTGGGATAAGGTTGCTGAGAATTTGAAAAAAGCTTAAAAAGGAAGGAGGAGGAAGGGAGGAAAGGAAGAAGGGAGGATGGAATGCTGATCAGGTCATTCCATCCTCCCTTCGGTTTTTTTATTTCTCTATTTGCCTTAGTCCCTTTCCTCCATTCTCCCTTTCCTCCTTCCTCCCTTCTTCGATTAGTTACAAAACGCCCCGATGACTTTATAAGCCTGCTGATAGCCCAGCTCTCCGGCTTTGCTCAGATCCAGACAGCCATCATTGATTTCTCCCAGGCTGTTTTTCACAATTCCTCTCAAATAATATGCCTCCGGATAATCGGAGCGGAGTTTAATGGAGCTCGTAAAATCCAGTACCGCGCCCATTTGGTCGCCCGATGCTGAGCGGATCATCGCACG
>CAMLNK010000656.1 GCA_946481035.1 uncultured Dyadobacter sp.
CACGCCCGCGCGGCAGCGTGACGTTGCTCGGCGACGATATGTTCCTGGGCAAATCCGGTAAATCTAAATGGGAGTCGGACACCACCGGCAGCGGTTACCGTCCAAAAGGCTATGTTTTGGATGATGTGGATGTGCCTACATTCCAGTACCAGGCATTCGGCTCACCAATCACCGACTATATTTCTGTCGTGAACAACCAGTACTTCGAGCGCATTGTGAAAGTGAACAACGCTGCCAAAGACCTCGTAGCACGCCTGGCTGACGGTACTTCTATCGAGAAAATCTCGGAAGGACTTTACGCAGTAGACGACAAATCGTACTACATCCAGCTGGCCGACAAAAAACTTAAACCAGAAATCAGAGGCGCCAAAGGCGAGCAGGAACTCATCGTGCCTGTTACCAACGGCGAAGTGAAGTACTCCATCCTGTTCTGATTTTAACCTTATTATTTCTGATTGACAATGAAAAAACTTGCTCATATAGCATTTGCTCTTTTGGCCTCTCTGTCTACGCTGAAAGCGCAGGAGTCTCCGAAAGAAGAAGACTTTTACAAGATCGTCACCCCACCGATTCCCGAGGGCATTATCCTGGAAGTAGGTGGCCTGACAACCATGCCAAACGGCTCCCTGGCGATTTCAACACGCCGCGGCGAGGTTTGGATCGTGGATAACCCTACCAGCCGCACGCCGTATTTCCGCAAATTCGCGACCGGCTTGCACGAAATCCTCGGCTTGGCTTACAAAGAAGGTGCATTGTACTGCGCACAGCGTGGTGAGCTGACCAAACTGGTTGACAAGAATGGCGACGGCAAGGCTGACGTTTACGAAACAGTGTACGCATGGCCGCTTTCAGGTCACTACCACGAATATTCGTTCGGCCCTAAACTAGCCCCGGATGGCAGCTTCTTCGTGAGCGGTAACGTAGCATTCGGTGACGAAGAATGGTGGAGAGGCGAAAGCCGCGTGCCTGGTCGTGGCTGGATTTTCCACATTACCAACGATGGTAAATACGAACCCTACGCAACCGGCGTGCGCTCCCCTGCGGGTATCAGCATGCTGAACGGCGAGCTGTTCTACACCGACAACCAGGGCGACTGGATGGGTACCGGCGCAATTTTCCAGGTTAAAAAAGGCGGCTTCATGGGCCACCCGGCAGGTTTGAAATGGGCCGGATTGCCTAATTCACCTGTGAAACTGACTGAAAAGCAATTCTTCGCTGAGCGCGACAACCGCCAGCACCGCAATGCGCAAAACCGTGCGATCAAGCCTGAAAACACAATGGGCGAAGAACCACAGTTCTTGTACCAGCTGAAACAGAAATACGACATGGTACAGCTTCCGGCTGTATGGCTGCCCTACGGTGTGCACGGTGTTTCTACTTCTGAATTGATCCTCGACAATACCCAAGGCAACTTCGGTCCATTCACAGGCCAGGTTTTCGTTGGTGATCAGGGACAAAGCAATATCATGCGTATTGTTCTGGAAAAAGTAAAAGGCGAATACCAGGGTGCCAGCATTGGTTTCCGCAGCGGATTCCAGTCCGGTGTATTGCGTATGGCGTTCGATAAGGACGGATCGATGTTCGTAGGTGAAACCAACCGCGGTTGGGGATCGGCCGGCGATGCCAACCAGGGCTTGCAGCGTTTGGTATGGAATGGTAAAATGCCTTTCGAAATGTACACCGTGAAAGCTCAACCGGACGGTTTTGAAATCGAATTTACGATGCCGGTTGACCGCAAATCGGCGGAAGACCTGGATTCTTACAAAGTGAGCAGCTACCTCTACAAGCACTACCCCGTGTACGGTAGCCCGCAGATCAACCTGGAAGATGTGAAAATCGCAGGTGTGAAAGTTTCCGACGACAACAAGAAAGTGCGCATCGTACTCGACGGAATGAAGCAGTACTACGTTCACAAAATCTCTCTGGACGGCGTTCGTTCGGCTGCAAACAGCTGGTCGCTCGTGCACCCGGATGCATATTACACGTTGAACAACATTCCCGACGGCGAAAGAATGAAGGTTTCTGACCTGAAAACGACCCGTTCCGGAAAAGCACAGGCCTCTGTATCCGCTGAGCCCGCAAAAGAACACGTTTCTCCGGACGGCAAAGGCAAAGCAACTCCTGCGAAAGCCGGAGCAGCGGCCAAAGCGCCAACCTGGGAAGAAGTGAAGCCATTGCTGGCGAAAAACACCTGCCTTGCCTGCCACGCGCCTGACAAAAAAGTTGTAGGTCCTTCATATGCCGATGTTGCGAAACGCAAATACAGCAACGAGAAGATCGTAGAACTGATTTACGCACCGAAGCCTGAAAACTGGCCTGACTACGCGACGCCAATGGCGCCTATGCCTCAGGTCCCTAAGGCGGAAGCTGCTAAAATCGCGGCGTGGATCAACTCACTTGCGAAATAATTGCATACCGCCGGGCTCGGCCCGGGTAATAGCTTAAAAAGGCTGCTTCCATTACGGATGCAGCCTTTTTAGTTGAAGATCAGCGCATTCAGAAACCATTTTAAAGCATTATATTCACATTGCGAACCAGACTAATGCAGCGTAAATCGCACGTTTTACCCTTGAAAATGCGTTAGTTGTTATTGAATGTGATCAGAACTATGTTTACTCTGCGTGGCCCGTCTTTCTTGAAATCGGTAAAAGGAAAAGTTGTTGTGGGCTTTTTCATTGCCTCCCTGGCACTTGCAGCATCCTGGGTAACCAGCAAGGTAGCATTCGATAATATGCTTACCACGCTGGATACGCTCTCCACCCCGGACGACAAGATGCGGCTGGTCAACAAGATTTTCCAGGACATCCTCACGCTCGATCACCTCCAGAATGAACGGAAACTGAAAGGGGAAGAGCTCAACGACGAGGTACTTGCCCAATCGGTGGAGCTGATCGCCACGCTCGATACGCTCAGCATATTAAGCATTGAAGATCCCTTGCAGGTGATCCGGATCGATTCGATGAAAAAGATCCTCAAAGAGCGCGAGAAAATATATGGCGACTATGTAAAAGTCCGGACGAAGCTCGTGAGCAACAAAGCTTTCGAAGATGAGGTAAAATCGATTTCCGGGCTGATTACTACCGAGAAAGTAAAGCCTGACAGCACGGTCGTCAAAACCGAAAAACGCACTACTACTACCACGGTTTACACAGAAGTACCCGATACCAGCCAGAAAGCCAGTACAAAAAAAGGCTTCCTGAGCAGGGTGTTCCGCGGAAACAAAAAGAGCCAGACGCCAGCAAAAGAACCTACAAAGCTGGTTCAGAAACAGGAAGTGAATGTCCAGGTCGATACGATCCGAGTGGCCAAAAAGGATAGCACCATCGAAAAAGTAGGCGAGGCAGTCCACGCCATTGAAAAATCACAGAAAAAACGGGCGGTAACCTTTGTCGACCGGGAGCAAGAGCTCGCAACGGCAGGTAACTCGCTGGTGAAGCAGTTGCTGGGGGTCATGCAGGACGTGCAGCGGGATGTAATGCAGGATTCCAACACCAACAATGCACGGGCGAAAGGCATGGTGGAAGGAAGTGTCGACCACCTCGAATGGATCATGCTCGGCTTCCTTTTCCTGACAGCGGTGATGGCCTATTTTATCTTTACCGACATTACTAAAAGCAACGACTACCGCCAGCAACTCGAAGAAGCAAAAGAAGAGGCCGAATACCACAGCATGGCCAAGCAGCGCTTTCTGGCCAATATGAGCCACGAGATCCGTACGCCGCTGCAATCCATTATCGGTTATGCCGAAGCATTAAAAAACGAAGAAAAACCGCGGAAGCAGGACCTGGAAACGCTGCATTCGGCCTCGGAGCATTTGCTCTACCTGGTC
>CAMLNK010000657.1 GCA_946481035.1 uncultured Dyadobacter sp.
TGGCCTACTTTATTTTTACAGATATTGCCAAAAGCAACGACTACCGCCAGCAGCTCGAAGAGGCAAAAGAAGAAGCCGAATACCACAGCATGGCCAAACAGCGCTTTCTGGCCAACATGAGCCACGAAATCCGCACGCCGCTGCAATCGATCATCGGCTATGCCGAAGCTTTGAAAAACGAAGAAAAGCCGCGAAAGCAGGACCTGGAAACGCTGCATTCGGCCTCGGAGCATTTGCTCTACCTGGTCAATGAAGTCCTCGATTACAGCCGCATTATCTCCGACCGTTTTACATTCGAGGACAGGGTATTTTCCATTAACCCGCTCCTGAATGAAGTAATACAGGTACTACGGCCAAATGCAATAGCCAAAGGCCTGGTATTAAGGCTTGAAAATTCCCTCAAACCAAATCTGTACCTGCACGGCGACCCTTTCCGGCTGCGGCAGGTTCTGTACAATTTGCTGACTAATGCAATAAAATTCACAGAAAACGGTGAAGTGGCCCTCAAAGTAACCGGCCATGAAAGTGGTAATCTTGCCAAAATCGAATTTCAGATCGCAGACACCGGGATCGGGTTGTCGAAAGAGCAGACAGAACGCATTTTTAACCAGTTCGAGCAGGCCGACCCCTCCATTCAGCGCCGGTATGGCGGTACCGGGCTGGGCCTCAGCATTGTGAAAGCACTGGTAGAAGGCATGTCGGGCAGTGTCCATGTCACCAGCAAGCCGGGCGAAGGCACGACTTTTTTTGTCACCACAAGTATGAAGAAGGCAGACACACTGGAATTGGCAGAGGAAGCGCCGGAAAAAAGCTATCGGATCAATGGCAAAGTCTGGCTGGTGGATGATGACGCCTTCATTCTCAAATGGTGCTCTTCCGTTCTCGAAATGAATGGTATTCAGCACGCCGCATTCTCGTCGGCTGAGGAAGTTCTGAGCCGACCGTGGAATGACCAGGTGAAGTTCGTGCTCACGGACATGCGCATGTCGGGCATGAACGGGGCCGAGCTCGTGAAACGCCTGCGCAAATCGGCTCCAGACGATGTGAAATTCTTCGTACTCACTGCACAGGCATTGCCCGAAGAACGCAAAAAACTACTCGGGATGGGCTTCGACGGCTACCTGATGAAGCCATTTCACTCCCGCGACCTGCTGGAACTGCTCGAATCGTCCTCAGCCCCGGAAACACCTCAACCCGAAGCTATATCCCCTATCTCAAGCGGGAATACAGCCGGGAACGAACAGGCAGGCCACAACCTCGATTTTGACTTCTCGATGCTGTCCGAAATGACTTTCGGCGACGAAAGCCTGCTGCGCGAAATCCTCGACCAGTTTGTCAAAGATTCCCGCGCTGATATCGATTCGCTCCGGCGCTATATTGCCGCCAACGAGCACGACCACGCGCAGGAACTCATGCACCGCATGGCCGGCCGCACGGGCCAGATCGGTGCGCGTGACCTATCGGCGCGGTTCAGAGCCCTGGAAATTGCCCTGCGTGAAAACCCTTCGGAAGTGTCGGAAAAAGAAATGACGCAGGTCGTAAACGACGCTGCGTCAGTGATTGAGCAAGTGGAGGAAAAAGCGCTCTCCTACTCGATATGATATTTTTCGATCTTGTAATACAAAGTCTTGCGGTCGATATTGAGTAACTTCGCCGCCTTGCTTTTGTTGTAGCGCACTTCCTGCAACACCTTTTCGATCATTTCCTTCTCGTGCGTTTCCTGTAATGCTTTCAGGTCGGAACCTGGCGCAGGTTTCTGCTGATCTTCCATAGCCGTGATCATCTCAGACGGCAATGCACTCAGGGTTGCCACTTCTTCTTTCGACAACAGCACCAGGCGTTTGATCACATTGTTCAACTCGCGGAGGTTACCCGGCCAGTCATATTTCTGGAAAACATCCATTACCTCTTTCGAAAGCTCCCGCACATTGCGGTCGAGTTCGTCATTGGCCTTGTCTACAAAATGCTGGACAAATATCGGCAGGTCTTCTCCGCGCTTACGCAATGCAGGTACTTCGATTTTAAACTCGTTCAAACGGTGGTAAAGGTCTTCCCGGAAATCGCCGGCTGCGGCACTCGAAACAAGATCTTCATTGGTCGCTGCAATGAGGCGCACGTCCACTTTCACCTGTTGGGTACTGCCAATGGGAACGATAATGCGCTCCTGCAACGCCCGCAGCAGCTTGATCTGCACATCGTAGCTCAGGTTACCGATCTCATCCAGGAACAGCGTACCGCCATCGGCCGCTTCGAACTGGCCTATCTTATCCTGCAATGCACCGGTAAACGCGCCTTTTTTATGTCCAAAGAGCTCGCTCGCTGCCAGATCTTTGGACAACGACCCGCAGTCGATCGCCACGAATGGGCCATCCGCACGCTTGCTAAGGCGGTGAATCGACTTCGCCACGTGCTCCTTACCGGTTCCGCTCTCGCCCTGGATGATCACCGACATATCCGTAGGCGCCACCAGCCGTACATATTCGAAAAGCTGTTTGGCTACTTTGCTCCTGCCTTCAATATAATCCAGTGACTGTTTCTCGTTCTTGGAATTATTTTTGGCTTTTGGCGCAGTTTTCACGCTCGTCACCTCTCCCTTGTTCAGCGCTTCTCTCAGTACCATAAGCAATTCTTCCGGGTTCACCGGCTTTGTGATATAGTCGAAAGCCCCTATTTGCATGGCGGTAACCGCTGTCCGCACGTCATGAAAGCTCGTCATGATAAATGCCGGGGTGCGATTGCCTTCGCTTCTGAGCGTTTTAAGAAAGTCCACAGAATTACCATCAGGCAGACGGTAATCGAGCATGAGTACTTCGAACGGGCCGTCGGGATTATTCTTCCCGAGTGCTTCCCGCGCCTCTTTAATATTTGTACAAACTTTTACCTGATGACCATGCTTGCCTAGAAAATTGGTGAGCAACTTTGAAAATGTAGAATCGTCTTCAACGAGGAGCAGATGAGCCATGGGTGATACTATTTCTAAGAAAAATAAATACAGTTAAACGAGTGGGTATTATGTAAAAGTACAAAAACAAACACCAAAAAGCCGGAGAAGTCTCCGGCTTTTCATTATGAGCCTGTCAGACGCCGGGAACGGCGATTTATCAGTCGACCTTCTTCCCGTACTTGTCCAGATTAAGTGTAGATGTTTCTTCCGCTCGTTTGATATTTATTTCGTAATACTGTGAATTATCGTCCCGCGTGACCAGGTAAGCGCTGGTTACTTTCCATTCGGCATAGGAACCGGATAAAGTGCTTTTGACCGCCTCCGGAAGATCCTCCGGACGTACGGCTACCTTACTTTGCTCGGCAATAACGGTCGTGTTTATAGAAGATTGTACGGACGCGTCAACATCCGGTGTAACTGCTGCTAGCAAGAGGGCGATGGCTATCGGGGTTATTCGCATGATGGTTCGGGCATTTAATTTTTAATGTAAACTGAAAGAGATATTCGTGCCAATGGGAATATGCTACAAAAAAAGTTGATAATCAGATATTAACCAATTTTTATTCTCAACTGTGTAACCAGATGAAACGGGAGCTGTGCCTCAGGTTGTGGAATTTCGCATCAGGTATGTGAAATTTAATAACCAGATCGCCCATTTACCCATATCTTATTACTGGAACTAAAAAAAATTCAAAATTTTTTGATGACATATTGCTTTATTAGGAACATAATCTGTTATATTTGCGTAGAAATTATTTAACTGCTAAAAGTAGCATAAATACTACACATCACTAGAAGCTTAACGCTATACATTCATACATTGAATTATATCTCAGGCACTATTTACTCACGTTATTTAATTAAAACCATCGGTTAGTCTGAA
>CAMLNK010000658.1 GCA_946481035.1 uncultured Dyadobacter sp.
TTCGAAAATCCCCAGCGGCATTGTACTGGTGCGCGTAACGACTAGTGGCGGCACTGAGGTGAAGAAGGTGATGTTGTATTGATCGCTTCTAAAAGGCCGTCATTCAGATGACCATAGACCATAGACCATGGACAATGAAGGTGGTGTTACAATCAAGTAACCATTCGTGGTGCATGGTCTATCGTCCATGGTCATCTGCAATGCCGTTCAATACCATCAACAATCACTACGAATTCCCCAATGTAATCCGTTTAAAATCCCGCGTGAGCTCGGTGAGGGATTGCTCTACGCCCATGCGTTCGAGCGATGATGCGCCTACGAAGCCGTGGATGTCGCTTTTGGATAGTACTTCGCGGACGTCGGCGGGGGTGTTGACGGGCCCGCCGTGCGCGAGTACGAATACATTGGGATTCACATTCCGGGCAGCGTCGCCGATTTCCTGCGTGCGGGCAATGGCCTCATCCATGCTTCAAGTGGCGTCCACCACGCCGATAGAGCCACCGACGGTGGTACCAACATGCGCGATGATGGCATCTGCACCTACTTCGGCCATCTGGCGCGCTTCTTCCGGCGTGGCTACATATACGATCGAGAAGAGGTCCATCATCGTGGCCAGCCGGATCATCTCCACCTCTTTGGCAAAGCCCATCCCGGTTTCTTCCAGTACCTGCCTGAAATGCCCGTCCACAATGCTGTGGGTAGGGAAGTTGTTGACACCCGAAAAGCCCATTTCTTTTACTTTCAGCAAATGGTGCCACATCCGGCGACGGGGGTCGGAGCCGTGCACGCCGCAAATGACCGGTATTTCCTCTACCACAGGCAGTACCTCGAACTCGCCGATTTCCATCGCCACCGCATTGGCATCGCCGTAGGCCATCAGACCGGCCGTGGAGCCGTGTCCGGCCATCCGGAAGCGCCCGGAATTATATATGATAATGAGGTCGGCCCCGCCTTTTTCGATGAATTTGGCACTGATACCCGTGCCGGCACCGGCCGCAATGATGGCTTTGCCCTGATCTATCGTCGCTTGCAGGCGATCTCTTACTTCCTGTTTCGTATAAGGATTTCCCTTACCTGTCCATGGGTTAGGCATATTGTTTCGGTTTGATTATTAGGTGATTAAACTGAATAATATTTTACTGTTTCTTCTGCATTAAATCCAGCAGCGTTTCTACCAGCAAATGCGCAAACGCCGGGTCATTGATGTGCATATCCGCATCTTTGACGGATACTTTACCGGATACATTGACCCGGATCGCGGCAAACAATGCCTCGTCGGCTGCCGGGTTATGGAAAATACCTCCCTCGGCGGCAATCTGCGAAATGCCTCTCAGCGGAATGACGACTGCCGCGGGTACCGGCGACCGGCTTACCTTGCGTGCGAGCCGCTCGCCCAGGATCGTATTCTCGCGCTCGTCCGTACGCATGAGCGTCACGTCGGGCGCCCAGCTGTACAGGTGCCTGCCCGCGAATGCGTGCGGGATGGTATCGGGGTGCGCAAAGTTGACCATATCGATACAGCCCGGCACCACCACTTGCGGAATGCCCATGTCTGCCGCGGCAGTGAGCCTTTCGGGACCCGCACTGCAAATGCCGCCGCAAAGGTCGTCGGCGAGCTCGGTGGTGGTAACGTCGAGGACGGCGTCGAAGCAGCCCTCGCGAATGAGCGATTCCATGGCTTTGCCGCCTACGCCTGTCGCATGGAAAGAAAGCACTTCAAAGCCGGCTTTTGTGAGCAGTTCGGTGCATTTATCGACGCACGGCGTGGTATTCCCAAACATACTGATGGCAATGCTGTGCCTTTTTGCGTCGTTACCCGCGGTTTCGACGTTCGCCATTGCGCACACCGCAGCGGCGGCCTGGGCTACGAGTTGCCTTAAAATATGGTTCATCCCTGCCACATCCACGACCGAAGGGATCAACATAATGTCCTTGTCGCCGATCTGCCGGGAGAGGTCTTTGGTGGCCAATGTGGTAAGGCAAACCTTGGGTACGCCGAAAGGAATGCCCTGCATGGCTGAAAGGGCAATATAAGTGCCGCCCCCGCCGCCCATGCCGATTACCGCCTTGACTTTTCCTTCGGTATATAGCTGTGAAACCACCGAGGAAGCGCCCCGGCCCATGACGTCGATCGCCTTGCCCCGGTCGCGGTCGCGGCGGAGGGCGGTAATGTCGCCGCCGGCTGCGGCAGCGACCGCGTCCGCTTCAAAATCGACGTGGAATGCCTGTGTGGTGCCGAAAACGCCGGTGTTGACGGTGATTACCGTTTCGCCAAGCGCCATAATGCATTCCCGGAGGTAGGAAAACACATCGCCCTTCGTATCGAAACATCCGAGTATTAAAATGCTTTTATCTGAAATGGACATAATGCAAGTATAATCAGATATCAGTATCCGAAGCAAACGCGGCGTGAACGGGCGCATGTCTGACCGGGGGCGTGAGGCTGAAAATCCTTATGGCTTGTATGCTTCGATAGCCGTAGCCGAATGCTTATTCATGGGTCAATTTCAAATCAGGAAAACCGGGTGCGGGCGTCGTATGCTAACCCAAGTCCGACGCTCGAAAGTTTATTTTCTTCCGACCATTCGGCGGCGGGGAACAGCTCGCGGAAGCGTTCCTGGATGAGGGGGATTTCCGTGGAGCCGCCGGTCATAATCACCAGGCCGATTGCTTCGGGTGCGATCGCGGCGCTTTGGAGGCATTGTTTGGCCGCTTCGATAATGCGCTGCGTTTTGGTACCGATCGCCTCGTTGAACACTTCCCGTTCTACATTGATCTGCAAATTTTCGTCGATGAATGGGAGGGAGGCCACATACGCGTCGCTTTGCGTGAGGCCGATCTTGATATTTTCGGTTTCGGCAAGCACGGCATGGCCGCTTTCCTGTTCGAGGACGCTGATCAGCCTTCCGTATTTTTCAGGCGAATGCGTCTCGCGGAGCAGCTGCTTGGCCTGGAATATCGTGCGGTTGGTGTACAAAAAATTAACCTTGCTCCATTCCGAAAGATCGAAATAATGGTAGGAGGGTACTTCGAGGTTTTTGGCGCCGTAAGTGGTGCGGAAGCCCAGCTCGGGCATCATGCGTGCGAGGCTAAGATCCTTATCGAAGTCGTTTCCGCCGAGGCGCACGCCGGTGTTGGCGAGGATATCGCCGCTGCGGTCGTGTTTGCGGGCATTGTCTTTGGAAAGGCGGATAATGGTAAAATCCGAAGTGCCGCCGCCCAAGTCGACTACCATAGCCAGTTTCTCGCCCGTTACCCGCGCCTCGTGTGCGAATGCCGCTGCTATCGGCTCAAACTGAAAGCCCACGTGCTCGAAACCGAGGCTGGTCGCGATGGCTTTCAACTCGTTTTCTGCGCGTTCGTCGGCAGCGGGGTCGTTGTCGATAAAATGTACCGGCCGGCCCATTACCACATGCTTCAATTCGGTACCGGTGTCGGCTTCCGCCTTTCGTTTCATCTGATCGAGAAATGCGGCCACGATCTGGTCAAACTTCATCAGCTCGCCGTTCACCATCGTGCCCTGGCGCATGGCCGGTGTTCCGAGCACGCGTTTCAAGCTCCGCATTAACCTGCCCGGATTGCGGTTCAGGAAGCGTTCCATCGCCGCCCGGCCGAAAAATGCCTCATTGTCTTTGCGCGCAAAAAACATTGCGCTGGGGATTGTTTTATGTTCGTTTTCTACCGGAATCAGGAAAACGTCGTCATGGTTGGCAATTGCGAGGCTGGAATTGGAGGTGCCGAAATCGATGCCGCAGAAAACAGGAGTAGTCATTGTTTTGGAAAATTGGGCGCGCAATTTCTCACTATTTGCCCGGCAATGCAAATC
>CAMLNK010000659.1 GCA_946481035.1 uncultured Dyadobacter sp.
TCGGCGAAGAATTCATCGGCGAGGACAAAGTTGCATTGATCCTCGGCGATAATATCTTCTACGGATCGGGCCTTTCGACCCTGCTTCAATCCAACAACGACCCCGACGGCGGCGTAATCTTCGCCTACCAGGTACACGATCCGGAGCGTTACGGCGTTGTAGAGTTTGACAAATCAAACCATGTGATTTCCATTGAAGAAAAGCCGGTTGAACCAAAATCCAACTACGCGGTGCCGGGCCTCTACTTTTATGACAACGATGTTGTTGAAATCGCAAAAACAATCCCTCCATCACCGCGCGGCGAGCTCGAAATCACGGATGTGAACCGGGTGTACCTCGAACGCGGCAAATTGAAAGTAGGTGTCCTCAACCGCGGCACGGCATGGCTCGATACGGGTACATTCCAGTCGCTTATGCAAGCCGGCCAGTTCGTTCAGGTGATCGAAGAAAGGCAAGGTTTAAAAGTGGGCTGCATTGAGGAGATCGCGTACCGTATGGGCTTTATTAATGCAGAACAATTGCGTGAAATCGCCCGACCTCTTGTGAAAAGCGGCTACGGCACTTATCTTGAACGCATTGTAGCCCATGCCTGACAGGCAGCGGCACCGGGATTAGCACATATTATATTCGAATGAAGTTTTTGGTAGAGGAAATCGAAGAATATTCCGCGGCCCACACGGAAGATGAGAATGCACTGCTGAAATCCCTCAACAGGGAAACCCACGCCAACGTTCTCAGCCCCCGTATGCTCTCCGGGCATATGCAGGGAAGGTTCCTTTCGATGATTTCCAGGATGATCCGGCCCGACCGCATCCTGGAAATCGGTACGTATACGGGCTACTCGGGCATTTGCCTCTGCGAAGGCCTCAATCCCGGCGGCAAGCTCATCACCATCGATGTGAACGAGGAGCTCGAAAGCTTTACCAGGCGCTATTTCGACCAGACGCCCTTCAAAGACCAGATCGACTACCGGCTCGGTAATGCGCTGGATATTATCCCAACGCTCACCGATACGTTCGACATCGTCTTCATCGATGCGGATAAAATCAATTATTCTTCTTATTTTAACCTCTGTCTCGACAAAACCCGCACAGGAGGCTTCCTGATAGCCGATAATGTGCTCTGGAGTGGCAAAGTTGTACAGCAGTTGAAAAAGATTGACAAGGACACGCAGGCGTTGCTGGATTTCAACCGGATGGTACATGAAGATCCCCGGGTTTCCAACATGCTGCTACCAATCCGCGACGGGTTGATGATTCTTCAGAAATTATAGTACACAATAGTCAGGCGACCATTTACATTTTTTATGGCCAGAACTTCCATTAACAACATTATCTCTTTTGTTATCGTCCTGCTGCTGACCGCCCATGCAGTTTTTGCGCAGGCCCCCGAAATTCCGTCCAGCGTCTCCTTCGGCGGTATTACCGTCAAGTTTGACAGAGGTGCGCAGAATATTATCGAGGAAGACATCAAAAGCCTGATGTCGAACAGAAAGTTCTGGGAAGAGAAAATGGACCGCGCCATCATGCACTTTCCGATTGTGGAAGGCATCCTGATGGACGAAGAAGTGCCCATCGATTTCAAATACCTGGCTGTTCAGGAAAGCTCCTTTCGCCCCGACGTCGTTTCGAGCTCCAATGCAGTAGGTTACTGGCAGTTCAAGCCTGAAACTGCCCGCGAGTTGAACCTGCGTGTGGATAATGATGTGGATGAAAGAAAGAATATCAGCTCCTCCACACATGCCGCTGCATGGTATCTGAAAAAGAACAACCAGCAGTTCAACAACTGGGTGACCACATTATATTCCTATTACCAGGGTGCGGGCGGTGTAAAAAAGGTCGTACCCGCAAGCTGGGCGTATGCACGTGAAGTGACGCTTACCGGCAAAACGGACCGTTATATGCTCCGCTTCTTTGCCCATAAGATCGCATTGGAAGCAGGTATCGAGCGTTACAAATCGCCCAATGCGTATGTTTTGATGGAATCTGACTTCGGCAAGGGACAATCGTTGGATGAAATTGCCAAATCACTGGGCGTTCCCGCAGCAGAGCTTAAAAATCATAACAAATGGCTCAACGACGACAAAGTACCCGACGACCGTGAATACCTCATTACCCTGCCGGTTCCGGTAGACCAGGTTGCGTCCGTCCGCGAAAAGTTGTCATTGCCACCACGTCAGACTGCCGTTGCTTCTGTTTACGAAGACACGGGTTATCCGGTATTGAAAAAATCTGCTATTCAGCTCAAAGAGCCCAATTCACCCACGCTTTACGAAATCAACGGCCTGCCGGGTATCGAAGCCCGCGTCGGCGACAAGCCTAAAACACTGGCTAAGGCGGCCGGTATCCGCACACCGCGTTTCATGCGTTACAACGACCTGCTCGCGGATATGCCGCTTGTACCGGGCCAGGTTTACTATCTTTCCCGTAAGCACAAGAAAGCCGACACGCCATCTCACACGGCGCGCCCCGGCGATACCTGGCTCAGTGTTTCGCAGCAATATGGTATCCGGTTGGTAAACCTTTTGAAATTCAACCGTACCACCAGCCGCAACTACCCTATCCAGACCGGACAGGTGCTTTTCCTGAACAAAAAACGGCCACGCAGGCAGCCGATCGAGATCATTACTCCGCCGCAGCCTACCGCACCAGCTAAACGGGATTCGATTATAGCGGCGGCCGGCACATCGGTTGTCCCTCAAAAGACGCCGGCTTCGGCCAGCACATCGCCCGCAGCTTCAAACAGCAATATTCCGAGCAATGCGTCGGGACGCAAGAAGTACACGCCGGTTTTGGTAGAAAAAAATGAAAGCACCGCAGCGAAAGAAACCGAGCCTTCCGCCGCACCAGCCGCTGCCGGAACTGCTTCCGCTGCCGGAAAAACAGCGGGCAATGCAGCCGGATTATACAAGCCTTCCAGCAAAACGCCTGCGGCAGGAGCGCCTGCCTCAAACACCAATGACCGGGTTGTGGTTATTACGCAGGATGACACTAACAGCACGTTCAAATCAGCCGAAGAAGAAAAGACAGCTGGCAAATCCGGCACACCGGGCAAAGTTGTGACCCCGAACAATACGCGTACGACCGCAGCTTCGGGCTCCGTATACACCCGCATGCGTGCGGAACGCGCAGCCGAGACAGAAAAAGAGGCTCCGGCTAAGAAGGAATCCGAACCTGCCAAATGGAGCAATGCCGAAGAAAAAGAAGAAGCAACCCCGTCCGTCGCGTCTGCTTACCACACGGTACAGCCGGGCGATACCTATTTCGGGATTGCCAGCAAATACAACCTTTCGCTGCGTGAATTGCTGACGATCAACAACCGCTCCGCGCAAAGCCGCCTCGTGTCGGGCCAGCGACTGCTGGTGTCGAAATCGGGCGAAGAAACGGCTTCTGCACCGAACAAAGTAGCCGTGGAACGCCCCGCTCCCGCTTCTGCATTCAGAACACCGGAGGAAATAAAGGAGGAAACCAGACTTACCGCCACGCCAGGCAGCGAATTTCACACAGTGCAGAGCGGCCAGACCTATTACAGCATTTCAAAAGCTTATAACATTTCCATCAAAGAATTGCTCGAACTGAACAATCTAAGCGATTCCGATCGCCTGAAATCGGGCCAGAAACTTCGTGTGAAAAAAGCTGGAGGCGGCGAGCCAGAGACGGAAAGCCAGCCATCGGGTGTACAAACGCATACCGTTGCGCCGGGAGAAACGCTCTTCCGCATTTCGCAGACCTACCATATTAGTGTGGATGATATCAAGAAAATAAACAATATGTCCGGAAATAGTGTTATGGTGGGACAAAAACTTAAAATACCTC
>CAMLNK010000660.1 GCA_946481035.1 uncultured Dyadobacter sp.
TTAACCACGCACTTTACGGGCCCGACGGCACATTTTGGTCGCCACCAGGTGGCGGCGTGCAGTTTGGTGAGCCTGCGGATCGGGCGCTGGTACGCGAGTTCAGGGAGGAAACCGGGTTGGAGGTGGAAGTAGGGGAGCTGCTATTCGTTCACGAGCACATTGCCGCGCCGCTGCACGCTGTGGAGCTGTTTTTTAACATTAAATCTCTTGCAGGAAATGCGGTCACGGGGCTCGATCCCGAACTGGCCGCCGACGGACAGATTATCAGGGAAGTACGTTTTCTGGATTGGGAAGAAATTCAGCAATACCGGCCCGATCAACGTCATCGTATTCTGAATATAGCGCCTTCCCTGGCAGGAATTTTCGAACTCAACAAGTATATTTCCGGAAATTAATGCCGGTATAAACATTAAATAACACGACCCCGGACGACGTGGCAAATTCTGAAAACCAGTTAATAGAAGTTATTCCGACGCTGTTGGTAGGAGACAATTCCTTCGATGCGGCCAGCATCCCGCTTTGCACGCTCTGTATCGAGCTCGACGAGCGGCGTATCCGCTTTTGCATTGTGAAGGATGAAAATATGGAATGCATCTGGCTGGAAGACTATTTCTTTGAGAATGCGCTCACTCCTGCGGAGATTTTCGAACGGTTGAAACGCATTTTCAGCGGGCATTTGTCGTGGTCGTCCAACAACTGGAACAATGTGCGTGTGACGGTCAACTCGCACGCTTTCACGCTGGTGCCCAATGTGCTTTTCAAACCCGAGTCGGCCTATGAGTACCTTTCGTTTGCATTAGGTAACCCGGTTTCGAAGCATGAGAAGGTGCTTTGGCATGATTTGCCGCTGGTTCACGCACAGAATGTTTTCAGCATTCAGGAGCTTTGGTACGACTGGGTAGTGAACCATTTCAGCTCTTCGACGGTCACATTTTACCATCTTACGAGCGCTTTGGCGATCGGTTCGCTGGTGAACCATGTGGAGCACCAGGAAATGCGGATGATGTCTCTGTATTTCGAAAAAGACCATTTCACACTGGTAGTGAGCGAGAGCCAGCAGCTGCTGCTTTGCAACCGGTTCAAATATGCTCAGGTACAGGAGTTGGCTTACATTATTTTGTTCACACTGAGCCAATTGAACATACTTCCGGAGGAAATCAAGGTGCTTTGCTACGGAGAAATAGCACCCGCTTCGGATTCTTACCATGAGCTTTCGCGGTTTTTCCCGAACTTGCACATGGGTACCCGGCCGACGACGCTGAAATACAGCCCGCAATGTGCGGAAGTGCCCGGTCACCGGTATTTCGGATTGTTCAATACTTACCTCATTTCCTCCTGATTCCTCCTATGACTCGTATCGCATTATTTCCGGGGTCTTTCGACCCATTTACCAAAGGGCATGAGGATATTGTCCTGCGGGGGCTCAGGCTATTCGATGAAGTGGTGATCGGGATTGGAAACAATGCGACGAAAAAGCGCTATTTCCCGCTGGAAGTGATGAAGGAGATGATCGAAAAGACTTTCTCTTCCGAACCGAATGTGAAAGTAATCACTTACGACGACCTCACCGCCCATACCGCCCGTGAACTGGGCGCGAGGTTTCTATTGCGGGGGCTGCGAAATACGACCGATTTTGAATATGAAAATGGTATCTCTCAGGTTAACAGGTATTTGTATGAAGAGATAGAGACAGTGTTCCTGATTACTTCGCCGAGTCTGGCGCCGATCAGTTCGAGCATTATCCGCGACCTGCACCGTTACGGACAGGCCGTGGACAATTTTCTTCCCTATTCATTATCCGAATTGAAAAAAGCGGAGCAGAACATTTAAATGCTCCGGCTGCTTTTCAGGATTCTTTCAGATTGTGGATTTTATTGAGGCTGTCGACCACGTAGCGGATGGAGCTGTACGACTGGATCAGCAGCGGTTTTACGTCCGAAGGCTCGTACCAATCCAGCTTTTCGATCTGCTCTTCGGCCTGAGGGCTCATGTTTGAATCGTCGAGGCAGTCAAAAAGATACCATTTCGTGCGTTTGAGAATGCGGCTGTTGTTGAGCGTATAGGTGTGCCAGGTGGTGCAGATCTTATCGCGGATCAACGCTTTCACGCCGGTTTCTTCCTCGATTTCACGGATAGCGGCCACTTTTGAGTTCTCGCCCTTGTCGAGTTTGCCTTTTGGTAAATCCCACATTTTGCGGCGGTACATGAAGAGCCATTTGCCATCCTTTACCACCACGCCACCTGCGGCTTTGATCACTTTGTACTGAGCCTTGATGCGGTCCTCTACTTCCGACTTTTCGCGCGTAGCCATCGTGATCGAAAGCATGTCCTTGGGAAATTCCTTTTCGAGCATCTGGATCACCTGAATGGCGCTCGTAGTGGTGGAATTCAGAAACAGGACGTGACCTGTCAGCATGCTTCTCTGCAATTTTTCCAGCCGTAGATCTACAATATGTTCAAAACGCGATGTTTCGGCGGCAGACAACTGATTGGTCCGTACAATTCTGACTGGACGGTCGTCGAAAAAAATGATCATTTTGGAATGGGTACGTGAATGGATCGCAAAATTAAGTAAAGAGTTTAGTTTAGGCAGAGATTATTATTGATAAATTTGTATTTGTAACAACTAAACAGTTCTTGGAACTTCTTATAATTCTACTTCTGGTGCTGCTCAATGGCCTTTTTTCCATGTCTGAGATAGCACTGGTTTCCTCCCGAAAATCTCGCCTGGAAGCCGCAGCCAAGAACGGCGATTCGAGCGCGAAAGCAGCATTAAACCTCGCGAATTCACCTACAAAATTTCTTTCCACCGTTCAGATCGGCATCACGCTCATCGGTTTGCTGACCGGTATGTACAGTGGCGACAATATTACCGCAGATTTTGAGCAAATAATTTCCCGTGTACCCGCGCTGGTGCCTTACGCGCATTCGCTTGCGGTGGGTACGGTGCTGGTCGTGATTACTTACCTGTCGCTCGTGCTGGGCGAGCTGGTCCCCAAACGCATCGGGATGTCCAATCCTGAGGCCATTTCGAAAGTAATGGCCACACCGATGAACCTGCTCTCGAAAGTTACTGCACCCTTTATTGCATTGCTGGGCTTTTCGAGTGATTTGATAATCAGGGTTTTGAATATAAAGCAAAGTGAGAATGCGGTAACCGAGGAGGAAATCAAAAGCCTGATCCAGGAAGGTACCTCGGGCGGTGTTTTCGAGGAAATCGAGCAGGAGATCGTGCATAATGTGTTCCAGCTCGGCGACCGCAAGGTAACCTCGCTGATGACCAACCGGCAGGAGATCGTCTGGCTCGACCTGGAAGATACCGTCGAGGAAAACAAAGCCAAGATACTCGACGCAAGGCATTCCATTTATCCGGTTTGTCGCGGCAATGTCGACGATGTGGTGGGGTTAGTGTATGTAAAAGACCTGATTGCGACTGATCTGGAAGTGCAAATGGCGCATTTGAATGCCATTATGCGCGATCCGGTTTACCTTCCGGAAAGCAACCGGGCTTACCAGGCGCTCGAAAAATTCAAAGAACAGCGCGTTTACTACGGTATTATCGTCGACGAATACGGTGGTACGCTCGGTGTGGTGACTATGCATGACATTATGGACGCATTGGTGGGCGATATTTCCGAGGACATCGAGGAAGCATCCGAAATCGTGAAGCGCGAGGACGGCAGTTACCTGATCGATGCGCAGTTGCCATTCGACGATTTTATTCAGTATTTCAATATCAATATCCAGGAAAGCGAGCGCCGGGAGCTTGTGGGCTTTAATACGCTCGGCGGCTTTGTGCTGCACGTCTTGGAA
>CAMLNK010000661.1 GCA_946481035.1 uncultured Dyadobacter sp.
ATGCATTCTTCTTCGGATCGCCTGTGTAGGCATTTTTTACTTCAATGGCTTTGGAAAGGTCGGCAATGGCGCCACGCGGATCGTTGAGTTTGCCTTTCGCGAAACCCCGGCCGTAATAGGCATTATAGTTTTCAGGGTCGAGCTGGATGGTTTTATCAAAATCGATGATAGCGCCCTGGAAATCGTCTATTTTGTTCTTGGCAAATCCGCGATTACTGTAATATTCACTTTCATTGGGACTTAGCTCGATGGCTCTCGTAAAATCGGCGGCTGCGCCCTGGTAATCGCCGAGTTCAAGTTTAGCCAAACCTCTGCCTGCGTAGGCGCCCGTGCGCTTAGGGCTAAGCTCGATCACGCGCGTGAAGTCTGCGAGGCTACCTGCGTATTCCTGCAAATCCTGCTTGCAATTTCCCCTTGCATACAGTGCCGCAAGCTCGTCGGGATTCAGCGCTAATGCATGGTCGAGGTCTACCAGCGCATTCCGGTGATTTTTCAATTTTGCATAACTCACACCGCGGTTATAATAGGCCTTGGGCTCCTCCGGGTTGAGTTCAATGGATTTGGAATAATCTTCAATGGCCGAGCGGTAATCGTCCTGCAAGCTTTTGCTCACGCCGCGGCTCTGGTAGTAAAGTGCTTCTTTGGGGTTCAGCTCAATAGCGCGGTCGTAATCCTGCATCGCACCGCGGTAATCTTTGAGGTTGGCTTTGGCGAGCCCGCGGTTGAAATAGCTGGGCGCATGGTCCGGATTCATGGAAATCACCGTGGTGTACGCCTGCATTGCGCCATTGAAATCACCTGTGCCGGCTTTGGTATTGCCGTCTTCGAAGTATTCAGCTGCTGAGCGTTGGGCGAAAGCGGGGCAATAAAAGGTAAGCGCAAGGAGAAATGAAATGCCAGTAAATTGAAGTCTCATGAATGTAAACCTTTTCCTCAAATCGATGTTTTTTAAATAGTGTATAAAAGTATTCAAATTCCGAGTCAGCATCAAAAAAAGAAAAGCCCTATTTTTGGAATGGCTCGTATCCACATCCAATCACCAGAACTACACCAGTTATGTCATCAACCACCAAAAAATTGTCGCTCGTTTTACTACTGCTGGTAGCCGGCGCAGCGGTCTATTTCGTGTTTTTCAAATCGCCGGCGGAGGAAGCCAGCCCGGTTGCAGGATCACCCGAGACGGGAACGCCCGCCGCTCAGGAATCGGTATACCTGCCGCTCACCGACCTCTCAGGCAAAGCGGTGACGATAGACGAAAACAAAATCGCCTTCGTGAATGTATGGGCGACCTGGTGCGGGCCGTGCAATATGGAAATGCCTGGCATTCAAACACTTTATAACAAATACAAAGACCACAGTAAGATCGCATTTTACATCATCTCCGACGAAGATGCCAAAACCGTGAACCCGTTCATCGCCCGGAAAGGCTACAACCTGCCATTTTACCAATATGCAGGCCCCTACCCTTCGCAGCTCGACGGCAATGCGATCCCCCGGACGTACATTATATATAAGGGCAAAATCCTCGCCCAGGAAATAGGCGCCTCGCAATGGGACCGGCCGGAGGTGATCGAACTGATCGAGAGGCAATTGGCAGAAATCTAAAACAGAAACGGCGTCACGCAAATGCGTGACGCCGTTTATATGAATTTCAGGTTCGCTTATTCAACGATGAAGCTACCTTTCATCAGCGCGTAGTGGCCTGGGAAGCTGCAAATGTAAGTATAAGTTCCTTTTGCAGGAGCTGTGAACTCGATCGTGTCGCTTTCGCCGCCGCCTACCAGCTTGGTATGGGCAAGGATGCTTGCTTTTTCAGATGCAGGGATATAATCTGTTTCTCTCGCAGCAGCAGCTTTTGATCCGAATGCAGCTACATCAGTACCTGGTTTCAGAAGAACCCAGTTGTGGCCCATAGCAGCTTTCGCAAGTTTACCTGAGTGAGTCAGCGTAAGTTTCACTTTTTGTCCGGCCTTCACTTTGATCTCTTTCAGGTCGAACTGCATTGCATCACTTCCTTTGATCACGATCGTCTTAGCTTGCTTCACATCGCTTGCTACTTCTTTTGCAGGAGATGTTTTAGCCGAAACAGGGTTCAATGTAACTGCTCCGAAAGCCAAAACTGAGGCAAGAAGCATTACGCCATACTTGGTCCTTTTCATATTCTGAGTATTAGTAAACTTGTGTTGGTTAAGATTAACTGGTGCAATTTACGACACGCGCTCTGAAAAATGCAATCCATTAACAATTGTTTGAACTTAAAAGAGGATCTTATACTGGTCGCGGACGGCCCTTCCGACGCAAATAACCGATAACACCATCATATAGTGATTGATATCCACGGGGTCCATCGGCAGCGGCAGCTTCCCCGACTTGGTCGAAAGCGCCAGCAGCATCATCGAAAACAACGTCCATAATGCGCTCTTCTGGCGGTTGGCCAGGCCCACGCAGGAGATGAGCAATGTTACCAGAATGCAAAATGCCTTGATGATCAGCCCCACATATTCAACCCGGTACCAGGTAATGCAGTAAAACAGCAACGCCCCCAGCCCGACCGTCGAATAGAACAGGAACGAGCCGCTTTCATACCGCATAATGAGGCACCACGACGCCGTCACCAGGCACAACGCGCCCAGCGTCATTTCCCCCGCTTCGAATATCTCGTGGGCCATCCCCAGCCCTTCCACACCAGCATAAAACAGCAGATCAGTGAATGCGACGAGCGAAATGCTCCCGAAGAAAATGCCCCAGAGCCACCGGACCAAAACCTGCTGCTGCCTGAAATACCGGAAGAAGACAAATAAACTGGTGATCGCCAAAACGAGGTTAGAAAATATATGCGGATTAAGAAATATGTTCATAAACAGCCATCATGATGTCAAAAAAGCAATTTACAAATTATGCCTACATTTTGCTACTTCGTGCTTTTCGTCCTACTTTTACCGAAAAAACTGATTTACCAACATGAGCGTTTTAGTTAATAAAAACTCCAAGATTATAGTTCAGGGATTTACCGGTTCGGAGGGCTCGTTCCATGCCCAGCAAATGATTGAATACGGTACGAATGTTGTAGGTGGTGTTACGCCTGGCAAAGGTGGGCTTTCTCATTTGGAAAGACCTGTTTTTAATACAGTTGACCTTGCCGTACGCGCTACCGGTGCAGACGTTGCCATCATCTTTGTTCCACCGGCTTTCGCTGCCGACGCAATCATGGAAGCTGCTGATGCTGGTATCGGCGTTATCGTTTGTATCACCGAAGGTATCCCAACTAAGGACATGATGCAGGCAAAAGAATATATCAAAGGCAAAAACGTACGCCTTATCGGCCCTAACTGCCCTGGTATCATCACAGCGGAAGAATGTAAAGTAGGTATCATGCCTGGTTTTATCTTCAAAAAAGGAACGATCGGTCTGGTATCGAAATCCGGAACACTTACTTACGAAGCGGTAGATCAGCTTTCACGCGCCGGATTGGGCCAAACTACGGCAATCGGTATCGGCGGTGACCCTATTATCGGTACTACCACCAAAGAAGCGGTTGAGCTCCTGATGAACGACGACGAAACAGAAGCGATCGTAATGATCGGTGAAATCGGCGGAAGCATGGAAGCGGATGCTGCTGCATACATCAGATCTACCGGCAACAAAAAGCCTGTTGTAGGTTTCATCGCAGGTCAGACAGCTCCGAAAGGACGTCGTATGGGCCATGCGGGTGCCATCATCGGCGGCGCAGACGATACTGCGGAAGCGAAAATCAGAATCATGAAAGAGTCGGGCATCTTCGTTGCAGAATCACCTGCATTGATCGGCGA
>CAMLNK010000662.1 GCA_946481035.1 uncultured Dyadobacter sp.
GACGGTATTGGGCTGTTTCCTTTTTACGGGTGATGATGTTTTCAAGAAAATCAAAGTGCTTTCCGGGGGTGAGAAATCGCGGGTAGCATTGGCTAAGGTATTGCTTTCGCAGGCCAACTTCCTCCTGCTCGATGAGCCTACCAACCACTTGGATATGCAATCGGTCAATATCCTGATCCAGGCGTTGCAACAATATGAAGGCAGCTACATTGTCGTTTCCCACGACCGCTATTTCGTAGAGAACATTGCGAACAAGATCTGGTATATTGAGGATCATCAGATTAAGGAATATCCTGGTACTTACGAGGAATATGAGATTTGGGTCGAAGAACGCGGATTGCAATCGGCGGTAAGTGAAAAAGTACAGGTAAGCAGCGCGCCTCCGCAAAAAAGCCAGCCTGCCCCTGCCAATCAGAATAAAAACAATGGCAAACCGCAGTCGAATGAAGATGCTCAGAAGCTGAAAAAGGCAAGAAAGCAGATCGAAGAACTGGAAGATACCATTAACAATCTGGAAGTAAGAAAAGCGGAAACCGAAGGCAAATTATCCGACCCCAAGATTTACAATGACTCCGTTGCATTAGCCGAAATGAACCGTTTTTATGCGGATATCAAACAAAAGCTGGATCAGAGTACCGAGGATTGGGAAAATCTGATGCTGGAAGTGGAAGAGCTTTCTGGGAAATAGAATGAATGTGTGGGGAGCTGGATCGCTCCCCACTTTACTATAATAAATCTATGGTCTGCTCATAGATCGTCGACATCTTCAATGTTAGGCCGATGTGGCCGATTTCAATGCTGCTGTTAATATCATAGGCTATCGACGCGATCAACCATGCCCCCTCATCATTTTTGCGAAAAACCCGTGCACCTAGTTCCTGAGAATCGATCAGAATATATTCTCTGAGTGATTTCAGACTTTGATACAAGGAAAACTTCTTTCCCTGATCGTAGCTACTCGTGCTTGGCGACAAAACTTCGATAATGACCGAAGCATTGAGAAGCGTATCCATATGATCATCCTGGAACTCTGGTTCACCGCATACTATCAGAATGTCAGGATAGGTATATAAAGTATTTTCCGGAATATGTACACGCATATCACTGGAAAGACTGCTGCAAGGCTTACCTTTTAGAAAAAGGCCAACCTCGAGAGCTGTATTCTCCTTAATGCGATTGTGATTGAACCTCGCTCCCGACATCGCAAAAATCTCCCCGCGATAGTACTCGCTCTTGTACTCGGCGGCGCGTTCCAGTTCAAGATATTCTTCTTGTGTGTACATTTTGATCGCTACTGCTGTCATGGTTTCTAATCAAAAATAGTTAATAATGTTCAAATCACCTTTTCCAAACTATATGTACCTTACCGTAAAAAGAATCGTTACTCATCTAAAAATCCTGAAATGCGTTTAGTATTGCTGATATCCCTTTTTCTCTTTTGCACACACACGTACGGGCAGCCGCAAGGGCTTCGCCTGGAAGACTTTATTTATCAGGATCAAATCAAAACCGTGCTTTTGTACCCGGCGCTCGATGATCCCGAAACGCCTACCCGACTGCTCACGCCACCCATTACGCCACTGAACAACCCTGCGCCGCTGGTGCTGGAATTCGATGATATGACCGGCCAGCCGGAGGGATACCGCGCCAAGATCATCCATTGCAATGCCGACTGGACCAAATCCAACCTGAACGACATTGAATTCACCTACGAGTTCAACGAGTACCCTATAAACCGCTACGACCAGTCGTTCAGCACGAAGGTGCCTTACACGCATTATCGTTTTGAATTGCCCAAATTGAAGCTCCCGGGGAATTACGTAATCTATGTGTTTTCCGACCGGGACAGAAAACTAATGTGCAGCCGGCGGTTTATGCATTATCAACCGCGTGTGAACATTAGTGCGCAAGCCCGCTTTTCACAGGGCATCGAGCAGCAGTTTTCGGACCAGCAGATAGATTTTTCGGTCGATTACAAAGGTTATCAGCTCATTGCGCCGCAAACAGATCTGAAAGTGGTGATCCGAAAAAATTTCCGTTGGGACCAGGCGAAGACCAATTACAAGCCAACCAACGTCCGCCCGTTTGACCAACTTTTGGAATACACCTTTTTCGACCTTGAAAACACTTTCCAGGGCGGAAACGAATTCAGGTATTTCGACAGCCGTTCGCTAACCGGTCGTGGTTATGGAGTAAATGAAATTGAGCGGACAGATGATTTTACAAAGCTTTTCCTCTTTCCCGATAAGCCACGGGCCCACGTTCCTTACATTCAGATGGATGATTTCAACGGCCAATACATTGTAGATCAGCGGGAGTCAGGACGAGGAAGTGTAGAGGCCGATTATACGCCGGTTGTATTTACATTAAAAACAGAGGAAGAGCCTGGCGCGACATTTTATGTAAATGGTGCATTTAATCTTTGGCAGCTAACAGACAGCAATAAAATGATTTACGATGCCACCGCGCAGGCATACCAGGTCGAGATGATGGTGAAGCAGGGTGTTATCAACTATGACTATACGATGGTCAAGGGCAACCAGAAACCCGACGAAGCATATATTGAAGGAAATTTCGCAGCCACCGAAAACGACTATGACATATTGATTTACCACCGTCCGCCGGCCAGCCGCGCCGACCTACTTGTCGGCTACCGCACCGTAGAATGGAACCGGCGGCGTTAACTGCTTAACGTTATGAAATCATCAGCAAACAGCGTGTACCTCACTTCCAACCTCTCGATCACCAACGACGAGAATTACATTGTCGATTGCCTGGTGGATCATGATGAAATGCCGGTCAATTTTGAAGTAAGCCATGTGGTCAGTTTTTATGTAGCCACCGATCTTTACCTGGTGCTCTATTTCCCTCAACTGGACGACCGCGGCTTTCAAATGTATATTGTAGAGGATTTTTCGCAGAATATCGATGATCTGCTCTTCCTTAGGGAAATGTTTATGCAGCTCATTAACGAAGGACACAATCCGGAGATCTTGAAGAAAGCGCATTACAAAGTCGATACCATTCTGCATATGGCCAAAACGCTTCGCGCAGTGATCCACAAAGACGCTCCCGACTATTACGAGGATTGATATACAAAGCAAAAGAGCGGCACATGGCCGCTCTTTTCACATCTGAATGATATTGTCAAACGCTACACATTGAAACGGAAATGCATAATATCGCCGTCTGCGACAATGTACTCTTTGCCTTCCACAGCCATTTTACCAGCTTCCTTCACCGCAGGTTCTGTTTTATATTGTTCATAATCGGCGATTTTGATCACCTCCGCACGAATGAAGCCCTTTTCGAAATCGCTGTGGATTACCCCGGCAGCTTGCGGCGCTTTCCAGCCTTTCACGATCGTCCATGCACGTACTTCTTTCACACCCGCCGTGAAATAGGTAATGAGGTTCAAAAGCGCGTAAGACGCTTTGATCAGCTTGCTCAAACCCGATTCCGTTAATCCGTATTCGCTCAGGAACATTTCGTGCTCTTCCGGATCTTCAATTTCTGAAATCTGAGACTCGATAGCCGCACAAAGTACGATTACATCCGCACCTTCGTGTTTTACAGCTTCACGGAGCTTTTCTGAATACTCGTTGCCGGTCAGCATCGAACCTTCGTCCACGTTCGCCACGTAAAGCACAGGTTTTGCAGTCAGCAATTGCAGGTCGCCGATGACCGATTCCCTCGTTTCCGCATCGATCTCAACGGCTCTGGCATTTTTGCCTTCTTCCAGCGTCGACTTATATTTTTTCAGCCATTCCAATTCTGCTTTTGCCTTGGCGTCGCCGGCGCGGGCG
>CAMLNK010000663.1 GCA_946481035.1 uncultured Dyadobacter sp.
GCTTCGAAGCTCGAATATGTGTTTTGGGATAGTGCTTACCGGTTGGAGGCTTGGGGCGTGTAGCGGCCTAGGCGGTGGAGGATCGACCATGGACCATCGACCAAGGACCTCCGACGGCCGACCGCTGACTGCCGATGGCTTGATAATTGAAGTTTTAAGCAAAAATATCCTACTACGTCACAATACGAGTAATCGGCGGTCCATGGTCGGCGGTCGGCGGTCAAAAATCCCCCCGTTCAAAAAATTTCCATAAAATCATTTAGGGTACCAAGCGGCTGAGTTGTCAGAATTACAAAACAACCAGCCATGAAAAAATTTATATTGACCTTAATGGCCGGGGCCGTGAGCGCCCTGGCCTTTGCCCAGCCTGCCCAGACGGTCAAAGGACGTGTCGTTGACACGGAATCGCAGCAGCCGGTGATCGGGGCGAATGTGATCGTGACTTCCGTAACGCCCATTCTTGGCGGCGTGACCGACACCGAAGGGAATTTTCGCATCGAGAAAGTGCCCGTGGGCCGACATTCGTTTAAAATCACCAGCATTGGCTATGACGACGCATTTGTGCAGGAAATCAATGTCGGTTCCGGGAAGGAAGTTGAATTGAATATCAAACTCACTGAATCGTTCCGGTCTCTGAATGAAGTGGTTGTGAAAGCACAAAAAGAGAATGGCGCACCCTTGAATGACATGGTGAGCGTGAGCGGCCGCTCGTTTACGGTGGACCAGACGAAGCGCTTTGCCGCATCTGTGAACGACCCGGCGCGGATGGCCATGTCGTTTGCGGGCGTGGCTGCGACGGATGATGGCAGTAACCAGCTCATTATCCGCGGTAACAGCCCGAAAGGAATGCTATGGCGCATGGAAGGTGTCGAAATTCCTAATCCCAATCACTTTGCGCAGGAGGGGGCGAGCGGCGGCGGGATCAGCGCACTGAGCGCCAACGTGCTCGGTAACTCCGACTTTCTGACCGGCGCGTTCCCGGCAGAATACGGCAATGCAACCTCCGGTGTTTTCGATCTCAAACTCAGAAAAGGGAACAATGAAAAACGCGAATACGCGATGCAGGCCGGTATTCTCGGGCTCGATTTTGCGGCCGAGGGCCCGATTGGCCCCAAAGGCGGCGCTTCTTATCTGGCCAATTACCGCTATTCTACACTGTCCGTACTTAATAAGATCGGCGTTAACCTTAATGGCGATGCTTCGATTGATTTTCAGGATGGCGCTTTTAAAGTATATATTCCTTACGACGACAAGGTGGTGGTGAGCGTTTGGGGGCTAGGGGGCATTAGTACCTCAAAAGTCAATGACGACGATTGGAACGAAACCTTCAAGTCGAACCGGGGGATGGTGGGCGTGAATTATCTCCGCTATATCAACAGCAAATCCTACATGGAAAACATTGTTTCCTATTCTGCCACCAGCCAGACGGGCGATTTCTATGATAAAAATACCGACGCCACTTACCAGCAGAAGTTTGTAAACCAGGCGCTTAGGCTCTCCTCTTTATATAATTGCAAACTCAATGCGCGCAACACAATGAGGTTGGGCATCATTATCAATCACCTGGATTTCAACCTGTATGACAAGGATAATGAAGACGGTCCATACGAAATCAATGTGGACCGGAAAGGAAATACCCAGCTGTTCCAGGCGTATGCACAATGGAAATCGCGTTTAACGCCTACCGTTACCTTGAATGCGGGTTTGCATGGCATGTTGCTGGCATTGAACAACCGCTATTCGATCGAGCCTCGCGCAGGCGTAAGGTGGGCGGTAGCGCCGCGTTCGACGGTGAGTTTCGGGGCGGGATTACATAGCAAGACGGAGTCCATTTCCACTTATTTTGCCCAGGTAAAAGTGTCGGATGATAAAACCGATTTGCTGAATAAAAACCTTAAACTGACTAAATCGGCGCATTTGGTGGCGGGGTATGAGTTCAGGCCGTCGGAGAGCTGGCGGGTGCTTGCGGAAACGTATTACCAGCATCATTATAATATCCCGATTGGCCCGCCGAACACGACTACGCCCTATTTGCTTCACAACTCACAGTTGAATGAGATCAGTGGTTTTGTAAGCGATTCATTGACGAGCGACGGAAAAGGGAAAAGTTATGGCCTGGAACTGACCGTCGAGAAATCGCTGACCGCAGGTATTTACCTCATGAGTACGACCTCATTATACCAATCCAAATACACCGGCCGTGACGGCATCGAGCGCGACAGCCGCTTCAACGGCAAATATGTGCAGAACCTCCTCGCTGGTAAGGAATGGCGGGTCGGCAAGAGCAAAACCAACATTTTCGCCGCGAATATCAAGCTCCTCGCGGCCGGCGGCAACCGCACCACGCCCGTCGACCTGGAAAAATCAAGGGAAAAAGGCCGCACGGAGCGCGATTGGTCCAGAAGCTATTCGGAGCAGCTTCCTGCCTACTTCCGCACCGACTTGCGTGTGAGTTATACCAAAAACAAGAAACGCACCACTTCGACCATCTCGCTTGATATTCAGAATGTGACCAACCGGCTGAATGCATTTGATCGATATTATAATAAGAAGGAAGACCGCGTGAAGCTGATTACCCAGACAGGCATGCTGCCGATCCTTAATTATCGGCTGGAATTTTAGGGCAGGGGCGGCGGGGACGCCTGGTGGTTGCGACCGCCGATTGCATTTTTGCTACGGTAGTGGTCAAGTATGGTCAGTTGTTGTCATGCTTGGTCAAGTATTGTATTTCAATGACTATTCCTGACTACACATGACAACTTGGGATATGGTCAGCAGTCAGCCGTCGGAACCCCGTCGCCTCCTCAGACTATCTTTGGAACAGTTGTTTTACAGATCCGGATTAAAACCAAAATATCAGCAGATCTAAAAACAACGGTTATGGAAAAGGATTTTGAAGATAATCAGGCCATTAAGAAACTGAAATCGCTGGCCGAAGACATCCGGTTCTGCATGTATACGACCATTGAAGAAGGCAAAATCGTGTCGCGGCCGATGACCACGCTGGACATCGACGCCGAAGGTAATGTGTGGTTTTTCACAAGCCGGCATACCGAGCTGGTGAAGGACGCCGGGCATGGTAATGCGCGACAAGGCGGTAACCCGGTGACATTGATTTATTCCGACCCTAAAAACAATACTTACCTGAGTGTATCGGGCACGGCGTCGATCGTGGAGAATGAGCGTCGCAAGGAGGAACTGTGGAATCTGATGTCGAAAGCGTGGTTTCCGGGCGGAAAAAACGACCCGGACCTGGCGGTTCTCAGGGTTACCACACAGGAAGCGGCCTATTGGGATAGTACTTCTTCCAAAATGGTCGTATTCTTTTCGATGCTCAAAGCGGTGATCACAGGCAGCACGCCCGACGGCGGCGATCATGGCAAGTTGAATCTGGTGTAGATGTATATATATTGAATGCAAAAGAGGCGGTCGGGATTCCCGATCGCCTCTCTGCTTGATAAAAGGCAGAAGCCTCTATTCTACACTTGCTTCCTCATTCACATAGGCTTCTGCCAGTTCGGTGAGCTTATGGTCGGTTTCACCTTCCTGGTCAAGCGTTTGTTGCAATAGATCGGCCACGTCGGAATGACCCAGCGTACGTGCTATATTACGCAGTGTGCCGTACGATGCCATTTCATAATGTTCCACTTTTTGAGCGGCCATAATCAGCCCGCAGTCGCGGACCATAGTACCTTTTTCGGTGCTTTCGAGGATTTCGTTAGCTTCTTCGATTAATCCTTCCATAGCAGCGCATTTTTTTGCCTGCGCTTTTTCACCAATCATTTCGAATACCTGTTCCACC
>CAMLNK010000664.1 GCA_946481035.1 uncultured Dyadobacter sp.
TTAGAAGTTTACGTATTCAGGATTAGTGATTTTGACGAGGTAGTCGAACAATGTTCCGTCCTCGTAAGGCACGAATTCGTAGCCGTGGTTGTGATAGGTTAGCGAAATGCCCGCAGCTTTCAGTTCTTTGCCCGCCTTGTTGAAATCAGCCACCGCTTTTTTGGCGGTTTCAAGGTTGAAATTACCCTTTTCGTGAGGAATCCAGGGAACCATTACGTACGTTGCGCCGAGGATTTTGGCATCTTTAATGGTCTGCTCGGTACTTTCGCTCAGTTTTTTGTAATCCGCGCCGATAGACCGCATTTTAATGCCGCGTTTGTCGAGCTGCTTGCGGAGCTCTTCGGTGGTCATGCCGGCAATAGGGCCGCCCTCCATTTCAGTCACGCCCAGCGATTTGATGGTATCCAGCGTTGCTTCGATGCCTTTGCCCCAGCTGCCGCGGAACGTATATGCCTGTAAGCCGATCGGCGCGGTGTACACCTTGCCTTGCGCAAAAAGGTCGCTCCCGCCCAGCAATGCAGCCAGACAGCCCAAACCGATTAATTTTTTCATCATCATTTCGTTGATTTTTTTAGATAGGTATTGCCAAAAGCTAATACTGTGATTGATATACTAAAATCCGTCGGCTTTGATCTGTTTTTCGCTTACCTCGCCGTACTTTTTGACCTGATCTTTAATCTCCGACGCCTTGCCCACGAGCACAAATTGCAGCTTGTCTTTCGGGAAATAGGTCGCGATAATGTCCTTCGCCTGCGCCACCGTCAGCCCGTCGACTTTTGACTGGAAAGTGTTGATAAAACTCTCATCGAAATTGTAGGTGAACATGTCCGTCAGCAGCCGTGCCAATGCCCCCGCCGACTCGTAATCCGGGGGAAAGTCACCTTTCACGTACGCCTTCGCGGATGCGAGGATTTCTTCATTAATACCGGTTTTATGCAAGCTATCGAGCACGCTCAGCGCCATGTCGATCGCCGGAACGGTCGTGGCGTTTTTGGTAAATGTGCTGATACCGAATGTTCCGGCATATTTGTACCGGCTGAAACGGCTGCCTGCGCCATAAGTAAGCCCCGAGTTTACGCGCAATGCGTCGTTCAGCCAGGATGTAAAACGGCCTCCCAGAATGGTATTGATCACCACCACGGGTACATAATCCGGTGAATTGTAGTCGATACCCTTGCCGCCGATCATGAATGTCGTTTCGCGGGCGTCGTCCTTGTTCACAAGCAGTACGCGGGCCTTCTCGAATTCCAGATCAGGCGCCGCGCGCTTCACCATACGCGCGGGAGCGGTTTTCCAGTCACCAAACAATGCGGTTACCTTCTTTTTCATGTCTGCGATTTTGAAATCACCTACCACTGCTATCGCTCCCTTGCCCGTAGTGTAATTGCTTTGATAAAATACTTTCACAGCCGCCACATCGATTTTTTCAACCGTCGATTTGCTGCCGGTTGTAGGCGTAGCATAAGGGAAACTGCCGAAGAGGAATGCATTGTAATAGTTACCGATCACCGAGCGCGGGCTTTCTTTTGCCTGGGCGAGTTCAAGCAGCGTCCGCTGTTTGTGTTTATCAAATTCGGTAGCGTCGAAAACCGGGTGAATGAGCACCTGCTGGATCAGTTCGAAAAGTTTTTCCTGATCTTTTACCGCAAATGACGCCGCCAGCCCCGCATTGTCCTTCGAAGCGTAGGTAGAAAGGCTCGCGCCCACATAATCGGTCATTTCCTCGATCTGCGCTTTGGTGTATTTCTGCGTGCCGAAAAGCAATGCATCGGCCGTCAGGCTGGCGAGGCCGTAACGTTCGCCATCGTTGATCGCACCGGCATCGAAAGTAGCCGAGACATTGATCAGCGGCACCTCGTGCTGCTCCATCAGGTACACCGTCAGCCCGTTTTTGAGTTTGAGCTTTTCGTAGGGAGGCACTTTGAAATTATTCTGAGCCCTTGCCGCTAATGTGCACAGGGCCAGCATCAGCATTAGTATATTTTTCATTCCAATTTGAATTTGAATGGCTGTTATTTCGATTTTTCGGGAAGCAGGTAACCTACGGTCCGGTTGCGCTCGGTGAAGTATTGCGCCGCGACGCGTTTGATGTCGTCCACTGTCACCTTTTTGTAGTTTTCCGGCGCTTCAAACATCTTTTTATAATCACCAAAAAACACATCGTAGGTCCCGAGGCTGTTGGCTTTCCCATTGATGGTTTCGAGCGTGTGGTAGAACTCCATGAGCTTCTGGTTCTTCACCTTTTGCAATTCCGCTTCGGTTACGCCATTCTGGATGATCATATCGATCTGTTTTTCAATGGCCTTTTCCAGGTCTGAGGCTGATACATTATCGCCGGCGACTGCGAAAACAGCGAAAAGAGTGGGATCGAAACCATTATCGAGGCCTGTGGAGACGCTGGATGCGATGGTCGTGTCCATCACCAGTGATTTCACGAGTCGCGACGAATTGCCCGAGCTGAGCAGGCTGCTGAACAGGTCGAGGGCGTAATAATCGGCATGGGCGGTTTCTGGGACATGGTAGGCGAGGAGCAGGTTCGGCGTGGTAATGTCCTTGTAAGTCGTCACGCGGCGCTCGCCATTCTGCGGCGGTTCCACGGTGCGGATCTTCGGCGGGAGGCCTCGCGCGGGAAGTGGCGCCATGTATTGGTCAGCCAGTTTTTTTACTTCATCAAATTGAATATCCCCCACCACCACGACGGTCGCATTGTTGGGTGAATAGTAGGTTTTGAAATAATTTTCCAAGTCAGCCTGCGTCCAGCTCTTGATATCGGATTCAAAACCGATCACCGGGAACATATAAGGATGCTCCTGGAATGCGACCGACTGTACCTGCTCGCCGATCAGCCGGTAATTGCTGTTTTCCAGCCCGGTACTGCGCTCGGAAAGTACTACCCCGCGCTCGCTTTCTACCATTTTCGGGTCGATCGTGAGGTGCCCGATGCGGTCGGATTCGAGTTTGAAGATCGTTTCCAGGGCATCTTTCTGGAACCAGTCGGTGTAGACGGTCACGTTTTCGGTCGTGTACGCATTGTTAGAGCCGCCGTTGGCTTCCATTACGCGGTCGAACTGCTTCGGGCCATAGTTTTTGGAGCCGTTGAACATCATGTGTTCGAAGAAATGCGAGAGGCCGGTAATGCCGTGGACTTCGTTCCGCGAACCGACCTTCCAGAAAAGGTACATATTGGCGGTGGGGATCGAATGGTCTTCCAGGACGAGGAATTTCATGCCGTTGGCGAGCGTGAAACTTTTCACATCCTCCGGCCTGGTTTGCGCGTGCGCGACGCCGAGGCCCGTCAGCGCGGCCGCAGCGAATAACAGTTTTTTGAGCTTCATGAAGCGAGGATTGTTAATGAATGTGTAATGATAATCAAAAATGCCCTGCGGGTGGAATTTGACGGGACGATAAACTTAAATGGGTTAGCAGGCGGCATTAATTCTGGTTTCAGACACTATTTTTGGTGCTTTATCAACCTTAATCTTCGTACCACCGATGAAAAAGTACCTGTTTCCCTTGTCCATTCTGTTGTCCGTCAACGTACTAGCCGGTACGTTGCCCGACCAGCCTGCCAAAAAGCAGCGTTTCAAAGTGATGACCTACAATATCCACCATTGTAACCCGCCGTCGGCCGGGGATAAGATCGACGTGGAGGCTATTGCGAAGGTTATCAATGCCGAAAAGCCCGATTTTGTGGCATTGCAGGAAGTCGATGTGAATACCGAGCGCTCCGGCAAAGGCAAAAACCAGGCGCAGCAGCTGGCCGCGCTGACGGGCATGAAATTCTATTTTTCCAAAGCGATC
>CAMLNK010000665.1 GCA_946481035.1 uncultured Dyadobacter sp.
CGCGAAGGGTATGTGATTTCCAGCTTTATCAACGTTTCGCCGTCGCTTATTTCGGTCGATGGGCCGGTTTCGCTCATCAAGACTTTTCCTGATACGATCCGGGTTCACGTGGGCACGCCGAAAATCCAGAATAATTACGACGAAAGCTTGCCTATTCCTCTGCCTGTTTCTCCGCTCGTGGAAGTAAGCCATCGCGATGTTTATGTAAGTTTCGAAGTGGCGCAGTTTCTGAGTGCACCGCCACAGCAATAGCTTTCAACCCTGAACCAATGGAACTTCCACTTCTGATAGGCGTCACCGGGGGCATAGGTTCCGGGAAAAGCATGGTTTGCAGGCTGTTTGAATGCCTGGATATTCCCGTCTACTACGCCGATAGCCGCGCCAAATGGCTTACTAACAACGATCCGGAAATCCGTGAAAAGGTAGTTGCATTGCTAGGTAATGAGGCATACGACAATGCAGGGCGCTACAATACCCGATTCGTCGCTTCCAGTGTTTTTAAAAATGAGCCGTTACTGAAAGAACTGAATGCGATCATCCACCCCGTGGTGCTTCGTGATACCAAAGCGTGGGTTACTCAAAACGCCGGAGCGCCCTATGTTGTGAAGGAAGCGGCCATTATGGCCAAAGCCGGACAGGCAAATGCGGTGGATTATGTGGTCGTAGTCGAAGCGCCCGTCGGGTTACGCATTCAAAGGATATTGCAGCGTGACAAACGCACCGAGCACGAAATTAAGGCCATTATCGAACGGCAGGTTTCGGATGAATCGCGGCGCGAAATAGCTGATTACATCGTGAATAATGACGATACTTCCGAGCTGATACCGCAAGTACTGCATTTGCACGAGACTTTTCTGAAAGCGCGATCTTCCAAATATTAAAAATCCACATCCAGCCCCAGGGCTTGCTTCAATTCGAGCAAATAAGGGTTTTTTTCTGCTAAAAAGTTAAATTTCTCAGCAGGCGTGTAAGGCAGCCTGTTCACTTCCTGTGGCGCTACACGGGGATTAATATCCAATTTGGGTGCGTCAAGCCTTGCTTTCAGGAAGCCCAGCAACTCATACCGCATATTCATCACGGCATCCTGCTGATGATCGTTATCCAATGCGATCTCGATCGTCGTTCCATTCAGCTGAATTTCACGGTTCAATGTGATTTGCTCCGTTGTTGAATTTCCCGCTTGGAGGCGCTTTTGAGAAAACTCGTACCAGAACCGTTGCAGGTTTGCCAATGTCAATTCTTCCCTTTTTGCACCATTTGGAACAGCGGCATAATCTACCGAAGGCTCTGCATTGCTCTGCTTTGCGGGTTGCTGTGCCGGTGGCGTAAGCGATTGCGTAAGTGAAATGGTGTTTTTAAGCCGTGAAGGCGCAGCTTGCTGAGGCGCTGAATGCTGCTGCGGTGCCGATAGTTGCGGAGTTGGCTGCTGCGTTGTGGCAGTAGGTTGCGCAGGCGCGTTCGCGTAGGCGCTTCCATTTGACTGGCCATTGGCAGGCGAAGCAGGTTGCGTTGCCGCTGCCTGCTGCGGAGTCGCCGGATGGTTCAGGGATTGGGGCTCAACTTTTTTTTTTTGCCGTTTCATCAACGGCTGCAAGAGAATGAAGTTGAAGAACCTGGGGCAAATTGGCGAGTTTCATGAGACAGAGCTCCACATGTAACCGCTGGTTTTTCGCCGATTTATAATTGATATCGCATTGCCCGGTAATGCTCAATGCAGATAATAAGAAACTCAGATCGGCCATTAATGACTGTTCGAGGTATTTCCGCTCAGCTGACTCCGAAACCTGCAATAATGTTACCGTAGCCGGATCTTTACATACGAGAAGGTTGCGGAAGTGTTCCAGAAGACCTATTACAAACAGGTGCCCGTCAAAGCCTTTCCTTAATATTTCATCAAAAAGCACCAGCGAGCGCGCAATGCTGCCCGCGGTAAGCGCATCGGTGATTTTGAAATAATAATCATAATCGAGAATGTGCAGGTTTTCCAGTACCGCCGCGTAGGTGAGGTGGTTGTTGGTAGAAAAGGTGACATTGAGGTCGAACATCGAAAGCGCATCACGCAAACCGCCGTCGGCTTTCTGGCCTATCAGTTCGAGGGCTTCGTGTTCCGCATTAATACCTTCTTTTTTTGAAATATCGGCGAGGTGATGCGCGATGTCTTTCGCCTGAATACGGTTGAAGTCGAAAATCTGGCAGCGTGAAAGGATCGTCGGCAGAATTTTGTGCTTTTCCGTAGTGGCGAGAATGAAAATCGCGTACGAAGGCGGCTCTTCCAATGTTTTCAAAAATGCATTGAAAGCCGCCTGCGAAAGCATGTGCACCTCATCGATAATGTAGATCTTGTATTTCCCGGTCTGGGGCGGATAGCGCACCTGGTCGATCAGGTTACGGATGTCCTCTACCGAGTTGTTGGAAGCCGCATCGAGCTCGTGGATGTTGAAGGAAGCGTTGTTCTGGAAGCTCACGCAAGACTCGCATTCGCCGCACGCCTCCACATCGTCGCCGAGGTTCTGGCAGTTGATGGTTTTGGCCAAAATACGCGCACATGTCGTTTTTCCTACACCGCGGGGGCCGCAGAAAAGGAAAGCTTGTGCGAGGTGATTGGTGCGAATGGCATTCTTTAATGTGGTAGTGATGTGTGATTGACCCACCACCGAATCAAAGGTGACGGGACGATACTTCCTGGCCGAAACAACGAAATGATCCATGGTGCAAGATACTTCCGTGCACTGGATTTTCAAAGCCGCTACTTCGTCACGAGCGGGTACACGCGCACGTAGTCGACCTCCATTTTTTGTGGGAAAATGCTGTCATCCACGCCCTTTTGGCCACCCCAGTTACCACCGACGGCAACATTTAAAATTAAATGAAACGGCTTGTCGAACGGCCATTCGGGCCACTGGTAGGCGGCCTCTTTTTTGAAGGTAAAATAGGCATTCCCATCCACGAGGATCGTAACCGCCTCGGGCGTCCATTCGCAGGTGTACACGTGAAAATCTTCGGAAAGTCCTTTCACGACGATATTGTTTCCTTTATTCGTCTTGATCGCGTGGTTGAAGGCCTTGGTATGGATATTCCCATGCAACCGGTCCTGATCGAACCCGACGTGCTCCATGATGTCGATCTCGCCATTATCGGGCCATCCTTTGTTACCATAGCTTTTCCCGCTTGCCAGCATCCAGATCGCGGGCCACGTTCCACGCCCTTTCGGCAGTTTCGCCCTGATCTCGAATTTCCCATAGGTGAAATCCGCTTTACCCTTCGAAACCAATCGCGCCGAACTATACTGCTGCTTGCCCGACTGCTCCTTAATGGCTGTAATCACCAGATTGCCGTTCTCCACCTTCGCATTCTCGATTTTGTCGGTATAGTTTTCCAACTCATTATTCCCCCAACCATGGTCGCCGAGTTCGTAGCTCCACTTGGCGGCGTCGGGTTTGCCGGTGTAGTTGAATTCGTCCTGCCAGGAAGGGGTGGGGGCGAATTCGTACCGGGGAGCAGTCGTTTTGGGTTTTTCTGAGGGCTGCGCGCAGCCTACCGCGACGGAGATGGCCGTGAGGCAAATCGCTGTTGTAAGTTGCTTAAATGCCGTGATAGTTGTTTGCATGTTACACTTTCTCCGCAGGTTTAGAACCATTCGCTGACTTAGTTGCCTCCGGGGCAGTCGCCCGTTTCGGCAGGTTATTCAAGTCGACGTTTTTTACAGCCCTTGCGAGGTCCCTCACTTTTTCGTCGACAATTTTCTGTTGCTCTGGGGTTAGTTTATAGTCTGGTCGCTTATTGATCGCTTTGTCCATAGCT
>CAMLNK010000666.1 GCA_946481035.1 uncultured Dyadobacter sp.
ACCGGGTTGCTGAATGCAAAATGGCCATTGTTGTCGGTCGTCGTGCCGACATTGGCGGAAACGATCTGCACGGTCGCTCCCGGGATCGGCTCTTTGGTTTGGGTATCAAATACACTGCCTTCGATGCCCTGCGCGACGGCCGCGTGCGCGCATACATACAGGAAGAGTGCCTGTAAAAATATTTTCAGGTTCATTGTAATGCTTTAAGAGATTAAAATTCAGTTAGGTATCATGAATTTTATCTCCTGGGCGGACGCAGCAGTTTGCCGACGGGCGCGGCATAAAAAAGCAATTGATGGAAGAAACGAACCGGTTCACGGAATACACTGGCCTCCGGTTCAAAGTGGTAGTAATAAGGTTGTGGGGTAAAAAGCTGGATAACAGGCATATTATGGACTTTCTCGGAAGTCTCCTTGTCCTGTTTTTCCTGCTGCTGTTTGAGCTGTTTGGCCAGGTAACATTTCCCATCGCAATGCAGCTCTGGCCGTTTCCGGTTTTCGCAAAGCACCTTGGCGATATATTCCCGGTTCAGTTTAAAATAGGCGATCGTTCCCCACGGGCTGAGCGTGGGTAGCATAATAGCTGCGAGCAATATGTAGGCTATAACGGAACGCATATTTTTTTACTTTGGCTTTCGGCAATCGGCTGTCGGCTTTTTTGTTCAAACCAAAGTTCGATTGCCGACAGCTGATAGACGAAGTACTTTTAAAACGATGTCCCTACACCGGGATCGGAAAAACGCTTGTCTTTGATAAAATCGTCGTCATTCAATGTTTTCAGAAATGCAATGATCGATTGCTTTTCTGCATTTGTCAGGCTGATCCCCCGCTTTTGTCCTGCCACATTCAGTAACGGGTCCAGGGTTGGAGAAAGGTAAATACTGTCCTTGCTGCCTGGTTTGTCGTTGCCATAATGATCCAGTACTTGTTCCAACGTCGTAAAACGGCCGTCGTGCATGTAAGGCGCGGTCAGGCCCACGTTACGCAAGCTCGGTACCTTAAATTTCAACCGGTCGTCGGCATTCAAAGTAATGGCATACCTGCCCTGGTCGTTGATCCGGTTC
Organism: uncultured Dyadobacter sp.; assembly: GCA_946481035.1. The sequence continues at coordinate 1,064 of CAMLNK010000666.1, forward strand.
GGCGTCAAGCCGTTGTTTCTGAATTTCTGGTCTGTAAAAAGCTCCCCCGCGTGGCAGGAAGCGCATTTTTGTTTAAAAATGGACAAACCGTCCTTCTCCTGTGCAGTTATGGCGGAGGCATCGCCTTTCAGAAAATAATCGTACCGTGAGGTGGCCGAAACCATCGTCATCATAAACTGTGAGAGCGCCAGCATCATGCGGTCGGCCGTAATGCTATCGCTGCCGAATGCCGCTTTAAACATTTTGGGATAATCCACCTGCTTGGCGGCGCCGGCTACCGGTGTTTTCCTCAACTTTTCAATCACATTACCGATGCGCTCGTCCATTTCAACCGGGTTCTGAATCGGTACGGGTGGTACCATGTCCAACGCATGCACGCCGCCATCCCAGAAGAAAGAAGTGTTCCAGGCCATATTCTGCACCGACGGCGCATTCCGCGTACCGATCTTATCATCCACGCCATGACTCAGATCGTGGCCATGGTGGGTGAATGCGGCCTGCTGCTGGTGGCAGGTACCGCAGCCGATATTGTCCGTTCGCGAGAGAATGCCGTCATAAAACAGAAACTTCCCGAGTTCGACGCCCTCGACGGTCAGCGGATTTTTGGACAAATCATATACCGGATCGGGAAAATAGGAAGGCTTTGTCCATTGCAGCGGCGTAGGCGTATTGTCCGATGGCTTAGGCTCCGGAACGTCGGTACTGCTCTTTTTGCAAGAGACTGCCAACGCCAGTAGTGCCGCCAAAAAGCTCAATATGCCCGTAACCTTCGTCATTTTGCTTGCAATGGATATTTAATTGATTTTTATCTCCTTGACACTAAACATACCGGCGTAATTGTCGGCGATCATCTTCGACGAGTCGGAAAACATAAGCGACGAGCTCTTATTGATGCTGAACTGCGTCGGAGGACCGTTGAAAATTTTCAGGATATCGGCCTGGATAAGCACATTCGAAACAACGCTGGTGGTAACAATCGCCTTCTGGCCGGGGAAATTCAGTTTAATGGTTTTGAGGTTATTGATTGTTTTTGACGTTCTGCCACCGAAACCGCCAATGTGGTAGTAAAACTTGCCATTTGATGTGGTCGATAAGTTCGAATAACCTTCGAGCATCAGGAAAATGTAGCCCGGGTTCCAGTCCCAGTACATGGCTTCCTCATTGGTTGGCCCCATATCCTTATCCAGAATGCCCTTGCGCCCGGGCAGGCCAGGATCCATCACGCTGCGGGCACTGTCCACACCTACCATGAACTCGATGCCTGTATAATCGCCTGTGAGCACATTGCGGATCGTCAATTTTTGGGATTGCGAATTGGCTTCGCGGATGAGGAAATAACTCGAATCCTGCGGTACCGTAAACACACCCCCGTCCATTCTGGTGAGTTTGATATTCGAAACGTAATAGTTCAGCTTGCTGACTGTAAAATCTTCTCCCGCCGCATTCAGGTATCTGGTGCTGTCAAGTTGTAAATCCTGGTCACCGACGATATTGTCGAATTGCAGCTGGATAGTGCCGGTTTCGATGGGATCGGTATCGTCTTTTTCGTCCGGGAAAGAGCATGAGACTACCAGCAACCCCGAGGCCAGCGCCCACGCCGACAGCCATGAAAATGTTCTTTTCATCATGTGTTTTTATAAAATAATAGTTCACACGCAAGGAACAAGCGTGCTTTAAGCCGACAAAAATTGCAAACAGAATTTGTTCTGACTAATGCTAGAACTGCGAGCGGGGTGATTTTATGCTAAATCAGACAAGCGGAGGATGAAAAATATCGTCGACCGCGATGCGGGGTGTGAAGCAAGGAGTAAGAGAGAAAACAACCCGCGGCCGTAATTCGGCCAGCACCGGTTGTTGAGCAAATGAGAAATCCGTACGCTGGTCCATCACCTGGTCGATCAGCCGCGACATATACGTTTTTTCGGCCTGGCGTTTTTCCTGTTCGTCCAGCGATGCGATGCGTTTGGCGAGATAGCATTTGCCATCGCAATGCATTTGCGGCCGGTTTTTGTTTTCGCAAAGATTCGCGACGATGTACTCCCGCCTGATCTCAAAATCCAGATACAACAAGGGAATCACCCACACTTTGACCAGCATAAGGCCAAGCAGGCTGAGGGATATCCATTGTTTCGCAGAATTTCTCACAATATCAGGAACGAACAAACCGGAGGAAATGGTGTTTGTGGGGTAAAGGTAATGATGAATGTTCAGAAATAGTTGGACTATTGAAACATCCTGCTGCCTGTTAGCGGATTTATTAATGAATTTGTAACCATACCCTGCCAGAGCAGGGGGCCGGTTGTTGATTCCCTCCGGTGTACAACCTCCTGACCCACCACATAAGCAGAGGATAGTTTTAAGGAGCGTTGCTGCCGCAGGCTAATCTAAACATGTTATTGGGCAAGTAAATCAAATAGGACTAAAAGATCAGCAGTATTTTGATGGCATAGGAATTGAAACCTAACCATTTGACGCAAAATGAAACTAGATAAGCAAAGATTTACGAGCCGCTTTTTTGAGATTCTACCGAAGTTGAGCGATGAGCCGTATGTCCTGCATGAACAGGAAATCGGTAATCTGAAATACATTATTGAAAATCTGCCCATGAGCTACGAAATGCTACTGGGGCGACTCGATGATCCCGATGATAGAATGACCAATTTTGTACTTGCCCAAGTCGGTAGTACGGCAATGACGGAAAGGAAGAATACAGCGATAGACAAAAACTTGAAAATAG
>CAMLNK010000667.1 GCA_946481035.1 uncultured Dyadobacter sp.
GAAAAACATAGCCCAGGATAATGGCGCCCGACAGCATATGCGCCGTCAGCAGTGTGTAAAAAAATGGGTCTCCTGAGAGGTAAAAAGCAATTGACGATAAGGGGTTGCAAACCAGGAACGTAATGCAGAACAGCCGGTTTTGCACCCGAGTCTTTATTTCCACCTCCTCCTGCCAAAGCTGCTCAAACGATTCGGAATAGTGAATATCTTTCAAATAGGAGCTTTTTTGAACGTTTGAAACTCAAAAGTACCCTAAAAATGGTAAAGACAGCACATTTTGGATACAAATGCGGGGTTTTATTCCCCTTGGAAATTAATGAGTTTATTCCAGGATCACATTGTCGAAGAATCCGCGTAATTTTTCCGACCCGATGATACGGCGGCAGGTTTCCACCGTAAGCGGTTTTTGCTGGTAGTCGATCACCTGCCCGAACGTAAGTGCACGCGCTTTTTCACTCTCTTCGGTGGCCGAGCTTACCATCACAATCAGGACTTTGGACAAATAGGGCCTGTCGCGGATCGCTCCCAAAAACTCCCAGCCATTCATGACGGGCATATTGATATCCAGCAGGATGAGAAATGTCGTTTCCAGGGCCTGGTTCGTATCTAGGTAATCCAATGCTTCCTGTCCGTTATAGCAAAGCACGGTGTCGCACAACACCCCGCTTCTTTTGAGAAAGGTGTCATGGAGAAACAACATGATCTTATCGTCGTCCACTAAAAGGATTTTAAGCCCGTCATTCATCATCGTTCTGAACTTTATCTGCTTTGCGTACAATTTCCCGGACGACCTCGTCCAGCTCATCCGCCGACGACCTGATCAGGCCCAGCGCCGTTTCCACAGGCATTCCGCCGGCATCACCGGTTTGGAGGAGATCTACAAGGCCCATCAGCCGTGTGAGCGGGGCGCGTACCGCATGTGACTGCGTCCACGCTATTTCCCGCAGCCGTTCGTTCTGCTGGCGGTACCGCTCATTGCTGATCTCGAGGTCCTTCGCTTTGACGACCGCATCGGTAATATCCCGGGAGTTTGCCACCACACCGCCAACTGCCGGATCGTCGGTCATATTGGTGGCTATCGTTACGATCCACCGGTACTCGCCGGCGCCGTCCACAAAGCGGAAGGGCTCGGTCCTGATCTGCCTGTGCTCCCTGATTTTTAAAAACAATGCCAGAACAGCCTCGCGGTCGTCGGGATGGATCCACTCGAATGCATTTTTCCCGACAAAAACCTCGGGCTCGATACCCAGGATTGGGTAACAGCTTTCGCTTACAAATTTGTAGTTGCCTTCCTCATCCAGGATCGCAATGAGGTCTGCGCCTTCCTGGACCAATGCTTTGAAGCGTCGATCACTGGCCATCAGATCGCGTTTCTTTTCCAGGCGTTCGGTCACATCCGTGATCACGCACATATGCAGGCCGGGCAAAATATTGGATTTTGAATTGAAGCTACCGGTTATCATTGTACCGTCCTTCCTCCGGATTTTCATCAAACCGTTGAGTATTTCACCATTGAGGAAGTTCTTCCATACCTCATCAAAGGCCATTTCCTCGGGCAGCTGCATAAAATCCTTAATGCAAACCCCGCTAAGATCTCCGATTTCGTATCCGAGTATGCGGCGCGTCGCATCATTCAGGCCGGTGCAGCAACCATTGTCGTCGCACAGCACGATCGCGTCCGAGGTGTTATCGAAAATCGCTTTGAATTTCTCTTCCGACGCCCGGCGTTCCTGCTCCGCAGCTATCCAGGCGGTAATGTCGGTGGCGAGGACCAGCTCCGCCTTTCTGCCATTGATATAAACGATATTGCTTTGAATCAGGACATCGATGATCTCCCCGTTCTTTTTACGATGCTTATAAATTCCGGACGAAAACAACCGCTCGTGCTCCCTGACGATCTTCACGGCTGCAAGCATTACCGGTATCTCCGCTTCCGGCCTGAGCGCCAGGATCGTCATCCCCAGAAACTCTTCCTTCGTGAACCCATAATGCCGCACGGCGGCCTCGTTGACATCCAGTATGCAGTAAGTTTCCACGTCATACACCCACATGGGCTGCGGGTTGAGCTCAAACAAATCGCGGTACATTACTTCCGAAGCCGGCGGCTTCCCGTTTCCATATCCTTCCTGCTTCTCTGTACTCATTTATTCAAATCCTCACGTAAGTAGGTGCCTTGTAGATTTAATATTACAAATTTATATTTCTAGTTGGCATAATAATTATCCCGACGTTGCGAAACAACTAAGAAGTTTATGCGCGGATACATATTTTCATTGCTACTAACTTTGCTCTTCGCCGGCACAAGCTGCGAAAACGATGATAAAACCGATCCGGCGCTGATCGGCGAACTCGACAAGCAGTTTATCCTTGCCGCTGCCGACGACGCTTTGTTCCAGGTCAATGCGGGACAAGTAGCTGCCTCAGGTGCAACACAGAAGAGCATTCAGGATTACGGCGAACAAATGACAACCGATCACACGCAGGTCGGGCAGGAGTTACAAAAGCTTGCAGCCGCCAAAAAAGTCCAGCTTCCTACCACGCTTTCGGACGAGCGGCAGCAGCAGCTGGACAGTCTTTCGATGCAAACGGGCGTAGGGCTGGACACGCTTTACCTCAACCAGATGGTAGCGATACAGGCGCGGGTGGTACATATGATGGAGATAGAGGGAACCTCGGGAAAGGATTTCGAATTGAAACAATGGGCGTCAAACCGCCTGCCCTTGGCGCGCCAGTATGAAGAGCGCGCCAAGGCCATGCGGGATTCGCTGGAATAGCGGTCTGGCGACCGCGACCGCCGACCATGGACCGCCGACCGCCGCCTGATCATAATCATTGTCCATGGTCCATGGTCTATCGTCCCATCGTCCCGACATACCCCTCAAAACCAAAAACCGAGTTGCACCGCAATCCGGGGCTTTTCCTCGTTCTTCTCTTTGGGAATGAAAGCACCCGCGGCGATCGTGAGCGCATCTACCGGCGAGAGCCATATGCCTCCGCCGTAATTGTAATGCCATTTATCCGACGACTCGCCTTCCAGCCATACCCGGCCGTAATCGAAGCCGCCGAAAATGCCGTAGGTGAGTGGTAATGTAGGGTTATAGCTGCTGCCGAGGCGCAGGCGCAAGTCGGTATCGTGCCACATGGAGCTTTTTCCGTAAAAGCGTTCGGTGCGGTAACCGCGGAGCCCCAGCTTCCCGCCGATGTTCGGCATTTGGAAAAACTGGTACCCGCTGCCGAAATTGACGCCCGTGCCTACCTGTGTCGCCAGGATCAGGTTTTCCTTCTGGTCGAGGGCGGTGTACCAGGCAAACTGAGCGCGAAGGCCGGTGAAATTTTTATCGCTTTTCAGATCGGACGTCCAGTTGAGCGCTGCATTGAAGCGAATGCCGGTGTGCGGCGAGAACAGGTTATCGATGCTGCTGAAATTGAAGGTAAACTTCGCCCCGCTGTAATATTTGGTTTTAAAAATATCATCCGGCAGCCCGTTCTCGCTGCTGGTGATGTACCTGCCCCCGGTTGCCTGAATGTCGTTCACCTCAAATACCGGCCCTAATGTGATAAAGCCATTATGCCCTGCAAAGCGCTTTTTGAGGGCCGGGTACACATAAAGTGCGCTTTGCCGCACACGGTAGAAGTTCGGGTCGTCGACGGGCCGCTCGGTTTCGTTGCCCAAGCCGGCATAGTTGAATGCATAGCGGGAACCGCGGTAATAGCTGTCGAGATAGAAGTCGAATTTTTTGAATGCGTTGATAAAATCGCCCGTATAGTTGACTTTGAAGCCCTGTGTTC
>CAMLNK010000668.1 GCA_946481035.1 uncultured Dyadobacter sp.
CTGAGCGAAAAGCGTACCTGTTGTTAAAAAGAATAGTGAGGATAATGTAACAAAAAAAAGTTTCATAGAAATTGGATTTGCGATAGGAAGTGCCTGTATCAGCTTCTTTAAAGGGTCAAAAATACAATGAAAGATAGTTATTACTAATAAATTGATAAGTTTTATTATCTTAAGGGGATCGGATCAACTTACCGGCTTTCCAATCGGTAGAATTGTCTTTTAACGATCTGACCAGTAACTGGTAAACAAGTGATTGGTTAACCGGCACCGTCCTCAGCCACTGGGTCACGTCCAATATCTCCCTGATAACCGGCTCGCTGTTATAATAGAGCTTTTTGTAAGTGCCCAAACGTTGCCCATTAACAAGCAATATATTAAAAATTAATTCTACGTCATCATTTACCCGGTTGTGCCCCAGCTCGAACACGAGGTCTTTCTGAAATGGATTAGGGTAAATATTAAAGGTGTTGAGTGCTATTCCTTTGGCCGAACCTACTAGAAACCCGAACGCTATTTCAGAAAAGTTAGTATACGCATCCCATACTTTTACTCGGACAATATATTTTCCGGCGGGCAAATTATTTAAAGGATAATTGATAGTTCCCGATTGGTAATTGTCCAGATCCGATATGTAATAATCGTTCAAAACCACCGTCAGCGTGTCATTTAAAGTCATCGTGATATCGTGCCCAATGCCCGCACGCGAAATGCTGATCCCGCTCTCATCGCTCATTTGCAGCACCAGTACCGACGACGGCTCTACGGTGTCCCCGTCCCGAAACGCAGGGGTATTCAGGTAACCTGCCAGCTTTGGCGGAACGGTATCCTTCTGCTGCACCGCACTACCGCCGACAACCAGCGCCAGCTGCGCCGAAGCGTCTTCGGTGCTGTCGGTACGCACCGCGTAGAGGCTCGCGCGTCCCAGGCCGATGCGGTAATCGATGTCCTTCGGCATTTGAAAGCTGCATTGCAAACGGCCGTTTTTCACCGACACTTTCCCGTCGAAAAGCTTGCTGCGGAACTCGGTATAAGCCTCAGCGCTACCCTCATTTCCCAGCGTACGGAATTCGATCGGCTTGTCGTAAATCACAAGCCTGGCAGAGCCATTAAAATCCGCATCTGCCTTTCCGGTTACGGGATCAAAAACTTCCGCCCGGAGCGTTACTTTTTGCAAAGCGCGCAGGGTATCAGGCGGCGAAACCCACCGGATTCCTTTTTTGCCCGGCGTCAATACCATCGACGGATCGGCCAGCAATGTAAAATTCCGGTTCAGGCTGCCTGCCAGTGCATTGTTTTTGGTGTATTTGAAAAAATCCCCCAGTCGCTGGCCCGGTTTTGCATTCAGGAGCGCTTCGTAAAATGCTTTGTTCAATGCAAAATTGGTACTGGAATAAACCGGTCGGGTGGTGCTGATGGCACCTACTGCCGCTCCTTTCGGGCTTAAAACCATCAATTCGGCACCGGATACCACACCCGGGTCGTCGTAACGGCCAAAATCACAGGTGGCGGTGATCAGTAGCGGCAGATTGTCCATCCCACGGCTCGAAAGCATATCGGCCAGCGTCAGCACTTGCTCTTCCGCCCAGCCGCTCGTACCGCCATGCCCGGTATAATTCAATATTAATGTGCCATTATCGATCGCATCACGAATGGCCCGGTTAATGGCCGGTGCTTTCTGGCCTGCGTCGGTGGTCGTTTGCGGCACTTCGTCGATGAACGACCTGGCCGAAAACATCCGCCCCTGGATCAGCGTTGCCAGCTGGTCGGCGTGACGCTGGTGGATATTCCCATCGCCATCGTCGGCCACAAACCGCACTGAATTCTTCCATATCCCGAACGACGACTCGTAGCGCATCAGCTTATCGACCACGATCCTCGCCTCCGCCGCCGTTTTCACGGGTAACCTTCCAATGCCGATATCCACCGTATGATCACCGGTGGTATTCTCGTTCCAGTCGCCTTCATCGGCATCCATAAAACCAAAATAATCGTCGGAAGAATAGGTGTAAACCGGATTCAGCGATTCGCGGCTCTCGTACACGGGCACCCACGCGGCGCGTTGCGCCTGCGACTGGTTATGGTTCAGATTCCGGTAGTCGTATGTAGCATCACCGAACAACAAAAGGTATTTCAATTTGCCGGGTGTCTTCAGGTAGAGCTGCCGGGCGAAATCACGGATGGCGGTGATATCCGGCCGCCCGGAAGCGTATTCATTATAGATCTGGTCCGTGGTCACGACCAGCACATCCAACCCATCTCGGCTATTCCTGAACCCGGCAAGGCGGTTGGCTTCCTGCACAAATGCCGGCGGTGTTACAATGAGCATTTCGGGTGTCGGCGAAGCGGCGATATTCTGGTTCTCGACGCGCTGCCAGTTTGCGGGCTGGAACGAATCTTCCGTTTTGAAACCAATGTATTTTTGAAGGATTTTGGCTCCCGCAGCAGTCCAGCGAAAAGCGCCGGTTGCATCTTTTTGAGAAACAGATAATGGCGTAAGCGGTTTTGTGATATTCCAAAGACTAAAACCCTCCGAAGAACCGGCAAACTGATAAGTAGCGGTGTCCACCGACTGCGGCAGGAAATGATAGATTTGCTGCCCCTCATAATTCCTCAACTCCCGCTTCACCTGCAAACCCACATAATCGAGATAGGCCTCTGCCGAGCTCTGCCCGTTCTTGTTATAGGTAACACCAATCGTAAAACTGCCGGAAGCCGGCGCATTCTTCATTATATACGTATTCCCGGCCTGCAAAGCCTTCACATCATAAGTACCGGGGCTTACCGTACCGATCGCCTCCTGGCCCACCTCGCCGCCATTTACCTGCCAGATAAAGCGCGTCGGTACCTGCGCGGCACCGATCGTGGAGGTTCTGAGTTTAAAGTCGGAAGATGGTACTACACCTGGCATATTCACATTAAAGCTTACCTCCTGGCCCCCTAGATATTCACCCCACCATTCCCGGCCGGATTTGAGCATATTGGACGATTCCGTTTCGTGATACCAGTAGTCGTCGAACTGGCTGACCGTTTTAGAAGCAGCAACTGAAAGTCCGGCATCGGGTTTTATTCTCAAACCATTGCCTTCACCAAATGTGATGAAATAGAAGCTCGAATCGGAATAGTAATTGATCTGATGCCGGAGTTCCGCCTTTGCGGCATCATACCGGATCACGTGCGGGCCTTCCGCGTAGAAGTAAACGGCATCGCCTTTATCGAACTTTCCGTCCGTTTCCCCGCTAACCCAAATCGCATTCTCCGTCAACGCATTCACATAGCCCGATTTGTTGGATTGCGGCAGCATTGCTCCGCCGTTTCCATAAATATGAATACCAGCGGGCTTGATAGAAGCGATATCGACACCCATTTTGGAAAGCAGATCCGCATCCACCCGGTAAATGCCCGATTCGGTTACAGCCAGTTTGAACCACTGCCCTTCCGACAATACCGATTTTTGTGCATAGGAAATATAGGAAACCAGCACCGCAACACAGCTTAGGACTGTACGGCAGGCTATTCTAGGGACATCAGCATGCTTCAACCAATGCATGAGCAGGGATCGTGTAGAGACGTTGAGAGGCCTTGTCCGTGCAGAGCACGCGTGTGCGCCGGAGCGTGCCGCGTGTGAACGTCCTGTTCTGGAAAACGAAGTTAGTCCCTTCATCCAACTGAAACAGGCATACTTTGCCGGTATTCAATTCCTGCTCATCGTATTTTCTGAGCGCATTAAAAAGTTTCTGGTCGCCGCCGGTAGAGGCGGCGGGGTTTTGAGCATAACGAAGCAAATGCA
>CAMLNK010000669.1 GCA_946481035.1 uncultured Dyadobacter sp.
CCGAGTTTTCCGGGGTGCTGGATTTTCTCGATCCGGTCAAAAAGTATGTCTGGATCGTCGGCAGCGGGTCGATGCCCGCTTTCGTGATGGGCGGCGTTGTGGCATCGGTGATTTACAGGAATAGTGCCGGAAGGGACTCGGTGGGCAATACCTATCTGGTGATACTCATTGTTTTGGGATTGATCTGTCTGGCATATGGCATCGGCACCCGGCCATTTTGGGGCATTTCAAAAATACGGGCTACGCCAGCCTGGGTAGGCATTTGTTCGGGGATCAGCTTTTTGGTATTCGCATTTCTATTCTGGCTGGTTGATTTGAAAAAAATCAAAAACTGGGCAAACATTATTAAACCCGCCGGAACCGCCACATTGACCTGTTACCTTATTCCTTATATATGGTATGCCGTCATCACGCTGGCGGGGATCAGCCTGCCGATGTACCTACGCACCGGAGCGATCGGGCTTGTTAAGTCCGCATGTTTTTCGCTGCTGGTGATATTGCTGACCGGTGCGATTAACAGATTCGGCATAAAACTTAAGATTTGAGCCGATAGGTGGTAAATCCGCTACTCTTCGTCTTTTACGTATACAGCAATTAATTTTAAATCAAACAGAATGAATTCGAGAAGAACATTTGTCAAGAAAGGTATCGCCGGGCTGCTGGCCGGGAGTATGATTTCGCTTCCAGAGAAAAGCAATGCGGCTCCGGCCAAAAAGGAGGATACTTTCAAACTCGGCATGGCCGGTTACAGTTTCGTACATTTCAAACTGGACGAGGCGCTCGAAATGATGAAGAAGACAGATGTTCATTATTTGTGTATCAAGGATTTCCATTTGCCTTATAACAGTACCGCCGAGCAGATCACCGCGTTTCACCAGAAACTGAAAGACGCCGGCGTGACGGGTTATGCAGTCGGCCCGATTTATACCAAAACCCACCAGGACATTGATAATGCTTTTGATTATGCCAAACGGGTAGGCGTGGATCTGATCGTCGGCATTCCCAACCACGACGACCTGAAATATGTAGAGCAAAAAGTGAAGGAAACAAATATCCGGTACGCCATTCACAACCACGGGCCGGAGGATAAGTTGTACCCCAATGCAACTTCGGTGTACAATCATGTGAAAGATCTCGACCCGCGTGTCGGACTTTGTTTTGATATGGGACATAACCGCCGCGACAGCCAGGATTCGGTGGCAGATCTGGGCAAATACAGCAAACGTATTTTTGATATTCACCTCAAAAACGTGACGGCAGCAACCAAGGATGGCAAAACCTGCGAATTGGGACGGGGAATTATTGATATTTCTGCATTTGTGAAAATGCTGCGCAAAGTGAAATACGCGGGGTCGTGCAGCCTTGAATATGAGAAAGATATGAAGGAACCGCTGGCCGGGATTGCCGAGTCGGTAGGGTATTTCCGGGGAGTTTGCCAGGCTAGTTAATCCGAAAAACACGTATTAACTGCCGTAAAACCCTATTTTTGCATCATCAAGGTCTGATTTTTTACTATAACGCCAGAAATAATGCTATCAAACGTCCCCTTTGATCAGTTGGCGGCTTATAAAAAGCTGAAAACGCATCACAAAACCATTTCGCAAAAGCATCTGAAAACCCTTTTCGAGGAAGACACCGACCGTCATAAAAAGTTCTCTATTCGTTTCGGGGATATATTATTGGATTATTCCAAGAACCGTATCAACTCACGTACGCGCTCATACCTGGTTCAGCTGGCCGAAGAGGCTGGTCTGGCGCAGGCGATCGAGGCGATGTTCACCGGCGAGAAGATCAACGCGACCGAAGATCGCGCCGTTTTGCATACTGCATTGCGCAACCGTTCCAATGAGCCTGTGCTTGTGGATGGTAAGGATGTAATGCCGGATGTGAACGAGGTTCTCGGAAAAATGAAAGATTTTTCGACGCGTGTCCGCTCAGGTGCATGGAAAGGTTATACCGGAAAAGAAATCACCGATATCGTGAATATCGGTATCGGCGGTAGCGACCTGGGCCCGGTAATGGTGACCGAGGCGCTTAAAGCTTATGCGAAGAATGGATTGAATGTGCATTTCGTTTCCAACGTCGACGGTACGCACATTGCTGAAACTGTGAAATCGCTGAACCCGGAGACGACATTGTTCATGATCGCTTCCAAAACTTTTACAACTCAGGAAACCATGGCGAACGCGCATAGCGCACGCAGCTGGTTCCTGGAAAAAGCTTCGGACGAAAATCACGTGAAAAAGCATTTCGTTGCGATTTCAACTAACCGCACCGAAGTGGAGAAATTCGGCATCGATCCTGAAAACATGTTTGGTTTCTGGGATTGGGTAGGAGGTCGCTACTCGCTATGGTCGGCGATTGGTTTGTCGATCGCTTGTTACGTGGGCTTCCAGAATTTCGAACAGCTGCTCGCGGGTGCGCATGATATGGACAAGCATTTCCGTACCACCAAGTTGGAGCGTAACATTCCGGTGATCCTCGCATTGCTGGGAATCTGGTACAACGATTTCTTCGATGCGCAAACGCAGGCGATCCTTCCTTACGACCAATACATGCACCGTTTCGCTGCCTACTTCCAGCAAGGTGATATGGAAAGTAACGGAAAGAGCACCGGCCGCGACGGTAAGGCGGTAGGTTACCAGACTGGTCCGGTGATCTGGGGCGAACCGGGTACCAACGGCCAGCACGCATTTTACCAGCTGATCCACCAGGGTACCAAACTGATCCCTTGCGATTTCATCGCTCCGGCCGTTAGTCACAACCCGCTGGGCGAGCACCACAAAATGTTGCTATCCAACTTTTTCGCACAAACCGAAGCGTTGATGAACGGGAAGACCGACGAGGAAGTACGCGCTGAACTGAAAGCTGCCAAAAAGAGCGACGCGGAGATCGAACAGATCGCGCCGTTCAAAGTTTTCTCAGGTAACCGACCTACCAACTCGATCCTCGTGAAGAAGATCACCCCGAAAGTACTGGGTAGCCTGATCGCCATGTACGAACATAAGATTTTCGTGCAGGGTATCATCTGGAACATTTACAGCTTCGATCAATGGGGTGTTGAATTGGGCAAGCAGCTTGCCAACAAAATTTACCCCGAGTTGCAGAACGACTGGCCGGTTACCAACCACGACAGCTCGACCAACGGTTTGATCAATCAGTACAAACGCTGGCGCTAGTTTTTCAGCACCAGTTTTGTAAAAAGATAACCAATTAATACACCAGCAGCGTCTGCTACGGCGTCCCACCAATCAAAAGTGCGGTCAAATGGCAGAAGCTGCTGGTAAAATTCCAGCCCCAGCCCGTAAGCCATTCCCAATCCTACTACTAAACGGCTTTTTTCAGGGTAAATAATCAGCGCGAGAATCGCCCATACTGTAAAGAGTCCCGAGTGGACAATTTTATCAAAACCTAGGACGGGTGCGGCAGGCAGATCTTTGCCTGGCCAAGTGCACGCAACCAAGATCAGAAAACTCCAAAACCATATAAGCCATTGACGTTGAGCAATAAATCGAATTGTGGATTGTGAAAATTTTGAGGTCATAGTTTTGGATTTATACATCGAAAGTTACGTTTCATTTTTTGAATTCCGATTGCGTGATCATTTAAAAATGGTCATTTGAGCCATTTTGAGAGCCTTTTTGACTAATTTTCAGTTAATTAAAAATCACGAGTACTATTATTAATATTTTTTATTAAGTTTAGTTTTTGTCTGATACTAAACCTCTCTCAATGAAAAGGATTTTTGCGACACTCTCATTGCTATTTGTTTTTTCCCAAAACCAG
>CAMLNK010000670.1 GCA_946481035.1 uncultured Dyadobacter sp.
TGCTGCCATGAGCCCAGTCCTACCACCGGCAGACGCTCACCGGTAGACGGGATTTTTCTTTCCAGTATCATTTTGAGATCGTTGTTTGCCGCGGAAGAAAACGGGCTCAAAGCCAGTCCGGCACCGGCCGCAGCCAGTCCGGCGAGCGCCTCCCGTCTTGTAAAAATGTACTTCATTAGCTGGTTAATGGGTTTTTGAAGTGTTCAAGTTACAAACAAATTGCGTTGGGAGCACCTGCAAGGCCAAAAATGAGAAAAGGAGCCAGGACAATCCTGGCTCCTTTTGCTGCACTTCACACCAAATCTGAATCTATTACTTTTTCTCGATGGATACTGCGATCTTGTAATCTTCCAGCTTGGGCGATTTGGGAAGTTCCGGATAAGGAAGCACTTCCGAAACTATGATGACGTATTCCACGCCTCCCAGCTTGAACACCACTTCACTTTTCTTAGAGCCCTCGAATTCGACATTCACATTCGCCTGAGCCGAAGCATCTGAAACAACGAACGCAAGCTTCGCGCTTCCGGCTGATACGCAGCTGGCATTGATCGGGCAGCGGCTGTCGGTTACCTCTTTGAGCTCCACTTTCAGATCGGTTCCGGAAGTGCGGACCGTCGTTGCCTTTTGATACGACAAGCTTACGGTATTTAATTCGGGCTCCGGTGAGGCTCCATCCTTTTTGTCGCAGGAAATGGCTGCGATACAGATCAATGCGAGTAAAATCGTCTTTTTCATGCCAATAGTAGTTTTGAATATAATGCAGAGAAACGCAATGCCGGACGATGGTTGTAACCGACTTAGAAAAAATTATATTTCTCATAGCAGCCCGCTGTTTCTTCCACAGATCTGCCGGTTATTTTAATAATTCTCATTCAGGTGAACATTATTTAACCATATGTTAATCTGGCATACTTATTTTTACGGTTAAACACCCAAAATCAGCGGGATACCCGAAATCAGGAAAATATGATCTGGTACGAAGAGGAAGTACAACGAGTCGAAAAAGAACGATCCACATTGAATTATGAACCCGATACGATCTTCTACGGGAGTTCCAGCTTTACATTATGGACGGGCTTGTACCAGGATTTTGCCGAGTTGAAACCCGTTAACCTGGGTTTCGGCGGCTCAACACTGGCGGCCTGCGTCTGGTTTTTCGAACGTATTATGGTCACCGTGAATGCTCCGACGCGTATCATCATTTACGCCGGCGACAACGATCTGGGCGACGGGCGCCATCCTACGGAAGTATTGCTTTTCTACCGTCAGCTCATCGCATTGATACGCGGACGTTTCGGGAACATTCCATGCTTTTTTGTTTCAATCAAACCCAGTTTGCAGCGCTTCGAAATCATTGGCTCGATCCGGGAGGCCAATGAGCTGATCCGGGAGGAGATTGGAAAAAGTACCGACCAGCATTATATCGACATTTTCCCGCTGATGGTGAATTACCAGGGCTATCCGCGCAAATCGCTTTTCGAAGCGGACGGGCTGCATTTGAGTGCAGATGGCTATGCCATATGGAAGAAAGTGATCAGTGAAAACATTTACGCAGTTAACGGGGCGCTTCAAAAAACTTCATAAACAATCCGCTTTGCCATGGAAAGGGTGTACCACAAATGGTTTAGTCCGACTTTGAACCGGTGTATGGAAATGCTGGTGTTCGGCCGTGAGGGCATTCCGGTGATATTTTTCCCGACCCGGTCGGCTCATTTCTATGATTTTGAGAACTGGCGGGTCATCGATGCAATGAAAGACAAGATCGAAGCGGGCAGCATTCAGGTCTATTGCGTCGACAGCATCGACAGTGAAAGCTTTTATTCCGACGCCCCTCCTCCATTGCGCATCACCCGGCATATCCAGTATGAAAAATACATTCTCAACGAAGTGATCCCGTTTATCCGCACACAGAACAGTCACCGCGAGCTGGTTGCGGCGGGTTGCAGCCTGGGCGGATACCACGCGGTGAATATCGCCTTTAAGCACCCTACCCTATTTACCAAGGTCGTCGGCATGAGTGCGCGCTACGACCTCACGCAGCCGCTGCATTATTTCGCCGACCTGTTTGACGGGTATTTTGATGAAAATATCTACTACAATATGCCCAACCATTTCGTGCCGGGCATTTCAGATCCCGCGCTTTTGCAACAGCTGAGGGAAATGGACATTACGCTTGTGATCGGGCGCGAGGACACTTTTCTGGATAATAACCGTCATTTAAGTGACTCGCTCCATCAGCTCGGCGTGCCGCATCAGTTTT
Source organism: uncultured Dyadobacter sp. (assembly GCA_946481035.1). Next base: position 2,261 of record CAMLNK010000670.1, read on the forward strand.
ATATCTGGGATGAAGAGGCACACCGGCCGCGGTACTGGCGGGAGATGGTGAAGATTTATTTGTAATTACGCCGTCCAGTCCAGCAGCGCCCACTCGTTGGTGGAGCTGGAAGTCAGCAGAATGACTTTTGGGGATGCCAGACAAAACATTTTGTCGATAGAGAACGGCAGATCAAATGAATTAACCCGTTGCATCTTATCCTCAACTTTGATCACGTCGATGCCATGCATGCCCTTGTTCAGGACAAGGTAATTTTCGACAAGTTCGAAAGACCTTAGTGCCGTGGTGACAGATGCGCTTTCTGTAAAAATTTTGCCGTCGTAATCAAAGACTTTAACGTAACCCAGGCCACCGGCAAACAGCTTCTTCCCGTCCGTTGTAAACTGTACCTGGTAACAGGTGTTAGGTAGTTGGGCAATTTTCACAGTTTTTGAAAAATGGTCCTGATCAAAAGGCTGGGCAAATAATTCTCCGTGATTGGTACCATAAATGATTAGATTTTCTTGCGGGTGCAATGCCTGGCAAAGCAGATCTTTACCTTTGGCTTTCGTTCTGACGTGTTCACTTACTTCTTCTCCTACCTTCAAAATGGAAACATTCTTTCCGGCAAAGGCAACAAATGCTCCATTGTGCCCTTCATACAATTTCGGCAGTGAATTGGCCGATTTATAAAGGTCTGACGTTTCGATCAGCATATAATTTTCTTTGGAAAGCAACTGAAAACCGTTGGACATTGGCCTGATCTGGTCATAGATCGCATCGGTAAGCCTGTCATCGAAAAAGCCCCTCCATTGATAGGCAACATCTTCGTCGGTCGTCTGCCATATTTGCTCGATGGTTCCGTTTGGATGAAGGAGCAATATCTTCCACCGGTCGGCAAGCAGGAAAGCGCCTGTTCCTTTAAGCGCGTACGCCAACTGCAAATGCACGTTGAGCGGCGAAGTGATTAGTTTCGATAAAGTCAGTTGCATAGGAATTTTCAAATTGGATTTTCAAAACACGCCGTTCTGATATAAACTATCTGTTTTCAACCGCCTTACCTCCGCCCGAAACGCCTCCGAGTTCTTCTCGCCATCCACCTCGATCAGGTAATCCTTGACCTGGAAGTCTTCTATGGCCACGTCGTGGTATTGCATACACGGCTGAACTTCTCGGACGAAGGAATAGCCGTTTCCGGTTTGTTGAAGGCATTCGAAAAACACAAGCCGGACAAATGCGGATTTGGCCGAAAGGAGTTGCGCGTCGTAGTCGGACAACACGTGCTGGTCAACCGCCAGTGGCTTTGATGTAAATTCCAGTGTTTTGTAAAGGGATTGCTGTTCGCCGTTCTTTTTACCGAACCAGCATTCGAGCTTTACATTGACCAGCGCCTGAGTGTTGTTGGCGATATGCAAAGTGAGTGGGCTGCGTTTTTGAACGGGAAACCAGGCATACAAATCCCTGGCCCCATCCCTGAGAGCCGGCAGCAGCAAAAACAACAGCGGAATGCAGAGGATCACCAGACCGATGGTCTTGTTTTTCCAG
>CAMLNK010000671.1 GCA_946481035.1 uncultured Dyadobacter sp.
TCGAATATTTTCATTCAATCATTCAATCATTCAATCATTCAAAACTACCTAAACACCGCGTTCCCGAACAACACTTTGCCCTTCTCCAACATCGCACGGAACACCGGGTCGTCCATGAGGTAGATTACCTGCCCGCGACCCATTTCCTGGGCGCCGATGATGAGGGTGTTTTTCAACTTGCCAGCCATCTTGGTGCCTACGAATCCGGCTTTGTAATTGTCTTCTTTCAGATAGCCCACATTCCAGCCTTCTTTGAGGTAGTCGCGCTCGTAGGCGTCGCGTACGATGGTGAAATACGCATCGCCGCACCCGAATGCGAGCGGATGGGTGCGATCCATCGTGATCTGGAACATGCTGCCCGGCGACGAATCGCTCGCATCCTCACGCTGTTGTTCGCCATACTTTTTGAAAGTGTCGTCGTCCCTTCTTTTTTCAGAGAATTTTTTAGTCAAACCAAAACCCGGTTTGCTGATAAATGCGTCGGTAGCGTGCTCCATGGCGATCAGCTTGCCGCCGCTTTTGACCCAGCTTTGAATCGCGTCGAGTTGTTTGTCGGAGATAATATCTGCGTAACGGCCGTCGGGCAGGATCAGTACATCGATTTCATCCCAGGGCAGGGTAGTCAGCTTAGCGGCATTGACGATCGTCACGGGGTATTTGATCTGCTGTTCGAAATAATGCCAGACAGCACCAAGCGCAGTGGGAGAAACGCCATCACCGGCCACTGCCACCACTTTCGGGGCTTTGAGTGCCACCACATTGTCGTTCCCGAAATCGGGACCGGTGCTCACGAACCCGGTTTTAACGGGAGTAAGCTTTACAAGATGTTTGTTAGCCAGTGAACTGACTAGCTTATCGAACGGAATACGTTCGTTGCCTTTACCGGTAATGATCAACGTACCGGCCGGGTAGCTGGTCTTATCCATTTCAAACGGCGTATTGGAAGTTTTGACGAGCACACCATTCTTTAAGAGGTCGGCCAGAAACGCGGCATCCTCCGCATTGGACCAGCCGGCGAGGTACGCATAGGGCGATGTGGCAGGTATAGCATTTTCAATCGGGGCAGATTGGACGGTGTCGGGCGTCAGTTTTTCCTTCAAACCATAAGCTTTCAACCCGAAGATATACGCGAGGCCCCAACTGGTAACATCATACGTCACGGAGTCTTCCAGGGCCGGTTTAGGGTCGAAAAGAATCCGTAGTAGGTTGGATTTGGGCTGATAGGCGCTGATCAGCAGGTCGTCGTCATCAATTTTCACGGTTTGCTCCGTCGAAGTTGTAAGCTCGGTACCCTTTGCCGAGGTCGATTTGCCCGCAATGCCGTAGCTGAACCCCTGTTTATCAAGCCAGTTGCGGAACGACCGGACATTTTCGCCGCTGCCTGTTTTAACCACATAAGTTTTAAAATTCCCCGCCGGCGCATTGGCAGCATCCTGGTGAAACCGGATGAACTCCGCTACTACTTTCTCCTTCTGCGACATTACGGCCTCCAGAGTTGCCAGGCTCGTTGCATAATGATGCGCAATGCGGTTGTTGAGCGTGAGCGTATCGTGCTCGTTCGCACGTTCGAGGGCCAGGCCCGCCCGCCCGCTCCCGCCTTGCTCGTACGTGACGCCAATGGCGCCGTTAGCCGTGGGCCAGGTGTCGCCGTAGCTCGGATAAAACAGGTCATAATCGTTCCGCGTAAAGTATGCCCAGTTGTTTTTATCAAAATATTTACGGCAGTATTCTCCGATGAGCTCGTTGAATTGCCTTTGCCAGGCTGTCACATCCTTGTTGTAGGGCTTTGCCGCTGGTGGGAAATAGTAACTCCGCGAGGGGCCCATTTCATGGAAATCGGCGTGAAAATGGGGCATCCACTGGTTGTATAAAGCAATGCGCTGCTGGGTCTCCTTCTGCGTTTGCCAGGCCCAGTCGCGGTTGAGATCGAAAAGATAGTGATTGAAGCGTCCGCCGGGCCAGGGTTCGTCATGTTCGAGCGCAAATGGTGTAACATCCGGTGTGACATTCTGAACACGGTTGTACCATTGCGTGTAGCGCTCGTAACCGTCGGGATTAATGCACGGGTCGATGAGGACAACCATGTTTTTGAGGAAATCCTGTGTCAGCGCATTCTCGTTGTTGAGCAGTTCGTAGATCACCTTCATGCTCGTATTGGCGGATACCGCCTCATTGCCGTGCACATTATAGCTCAGCCACACTATCGGCGGCACACCGGCATCGGCTTTTCCCGGAAGCAGGCCGATACTTTTCAGGTGATTGGTACGGATCGTTTCCAGCTTCGCGATGTTTTCCGGTGACGACACGAATGCGAGCATCAGCGGCCGCCCCTCGTTGGTGGTACCGTATTGCACGAGTTTCATCCTATCCGTATTCTTCGACTGGATAGATTTAAAATAATCGACGATCAGGTGGTGGTACGCAAACTTGGAACCGAGCGGGAAGCCCAGGAACTGATCGGGTGTCTGATTTTGCGCAAATGCAGTTTGAAGGGAAAGCAACAGGACGATGAAGCGGATCAGTCTGGTCATGGGCAGCGAAAGGGCGTAAGTAGGTAAACCCAAAGTTAAAAAGTTACCTGAATACCTTCGCGGCGGAAAGTGATAAAAAAAGTTTGTATTAAATGTTGTTGATAATGAGTTAACTAAAAATTAATTGATTTTTATTTTTACTCAGGGGTTGCTTTTTAAAATCCGACCCTGCATCTTTGCACCACGTTACGGAAACGCAAACGGAAAAAGTGAAAGAAAGTGTTGAAAAAACGCACGAAGTAGGAGACCAGTCGGCCCATTCGTCTAGCGGTTAGGACACGACCCTTTCACGGTTGAAACAGGGGTTCGATTCCCCTATGGGTCACAAAACCGTGCGAAGTTAGCACTTTCAATCACTAAAAAAACCGCTCAAATTTTGAGCGGTTTTTTGTTTTTATGCCCTGCGAATGCAAGGGTTTACTTCTTCATAAACCGGTGCGTGTTCACCGATCCGTCGACTTGAATCAGTCGGACAAGGTAAGTGCCGCTGGTGAGGTGTTTTACATCCAGTGTCTGATCATTTTCGAGTCCATTAAGCTGATCGTGCTCCGAAACGACAACACCCGCAGAAGAGATGATTTGAATGCGGGATACCGCCTTCGCATTACCCGTGCGGACGGTAATTCGATCAATCGCAGGATTTGGCCATAATGCGAGTGCCCCTTTGTCGAATTCGACGCTGCGGATGCGGCTGTAAGCGAATGTGCCGTCATTGTCGATCATTTTGAGACGATAGTAGTTCTTGCCGGCCAGCGGAGACTTGTCGATGAAGCTATACTCTTTATGACTATTACTTTCGCCATGCGATTTGACAGACCCGATCGTGTTCCAGTTGCGCACGTCCGCGCTTTGCTCGACTTCGAAGGATTCGCTGTTTGTTTCCATGGTCGTCGACCAGGATAGCAACGCGGTCTGGTTTTCGGATACGACGTCGAATGCGACCAGGTTTACCGGTAATGGCGGTTGCACAGACCCGATCCCTATTTGTGTAATGTTTACCCCCGCGGGAATGGTGCCACTGACCGTACTGCCCTCGGCGTTTCCAGTAGCATTTGAGGCGCCGCTCAGGTCGATCCACGACGTGCCGTTCCATCCGATGAGCCGTAAGTTGGCAGCCTCGGCGAAACCCGTAGTAGCAGGCATGGAAACGGTAATCACCAGGCCATTATCGTCGGCGGGGTTTGCAGGAATCCAATCCCAGCTGCCCGACGTGAAAACAGATTCAATGGGTGCAGAAACCGCATTGGCATC
>CAMLNK010000672.1 GCA_946481035.1 uncultured Dyadobacter sp.
GTCGCCGCAGAGCTTACCGATGATAAAATCCGTGGCATGGACCCAGGTCCTGATATGCGCTGCTTTTTCGGTGAAATGGTTGGAATACCATACCATTTTGGACAAACCGCTGGACGCATTGAAACCGGTATAACCTTCCGGGTGAACGCGCTCGGCAATTTCCCGGCAATAGTTTCCCTCTGCGGCGGGCCGGGTGTCGGAGTACATCAATGCGTCATGCAGGGGGTTATTGTGCTCGTCGAGCGGGATCACCGTGCCGGAAGTAGAGGTAACCGAAACCGCTCTGACAGCATTCAAATCGATGTTCTTTCGAACGGAGACGAGCAGGTTTTGCAGACATTCAAATGCAGACTCCCACCATAATGCCGGCGATTGCTCTTCGCGCGAGTGCGGTGTGAGCGGGAAAACCTTCTCGCTGCTGCCGACTGTCGCTCCCGCTTCATCGAGCATGACCACACGCACGCCCTGCGTCCCGACGTCGATTCCTATGAAATATGAATGCATGTTTAATTCAATGTTTCGATTGAAAATAGATTATTACGGTGCGCTGCACCTTGCGATCCAGCATTTCGGCGTCGGTCTACAAGTGTTGGGGTGCGCTGCACCCTGGCGTTTGGCCAACACTTATTAGCTGGTTCCGTCAGGCATTCGCGACGGGTGCAGAGCACCCAAATACTTGTAGAACCGTTGATGTTCGTCCCCATAAAATAAGGTGCGGCGCACCGAAAGATTGTATTGAATGAAATTATTGGCGCGTAATAGATTTCAATGTGTTTCGTGCGGTTTTCCATTCATTGTACCATTCCTGATAGATATCATCGCCATCCGGCTCCGTAACCTCCAGCGTCTCCGGTGCGTTGTTCGGAATGCCCAGCGCATTGTTGCAGATCACCACTCCGCCCGAGACGGATGCCTGGCGGTAGTTGGCCCGGATCAATACTTTTTTACCCAACAAATTGGCGATAAACTGCCTCAGTAGCCCGCTTTGCACGCCGCCGCCGCACATCCATACATAATCCTGCTCATGGCGCGTCACTTCGCGGAGCACCGTGTAGTTTTCGAAAATGCTGCACGCAATGTCCCAAAGTGTGGCCCACACGAAATGCGCCCGGCTCAGTTGGTGCGACACCGGTGTATTGAAAATGAACCCGCCGCGGATCAATGGCGATTTTTCGCCCGCGAGCAACGAGCCCAGCGCGCCCACGCAATGCGTATCGCGGATGGCCGCTACCTCGGTTTCGATCAGTTCGTAGGGTTCATTGGGGTAAAAAATTTCTTTCAGCCGCTGGTAATTCAGCCCTGTCACACCCGCATTGGCTTCGAGCAGGAAGTTCGCGTTGTCGGTATGCCGGTTGGTCCAGGTGCGCTCCTGGCCGTCGGTAATGTAATGGCCGGCTATTTTAATAATGGGGGTAGTGGTGCCGGAAACGATCACAATGTCCTCGACGGACGGCTCGATGCTCATGATGGCGAGCTGCGTATCCGACCCGCCGACTACCACATCGGCCGACTTTGAAATGCCGAGCTCGACGGCTATTTCGGGCTTTACTTTACCCAAAACGGTGCCGGAGCCCACCAGTGGCGGTAGCAGCGAGGCGTCGAGCTGGTATTTTTCACAAAGCCTTTGCGACCATCCGCCCAGGGCAACATCGTAAAGCAAAGTTTCGGAGGCTTGCGAATGCTCGTAGCCCTGCAAGCCGCTGAACATGTACTGGGCCCAGTCGCTGATACTAAGGAACGTCGAAACCTGCTGCCAAAGCCCCGGCTGGCGCTGGCGTACGCCCACGAGTTTCAATGCCGAAAAAAGTGAGGTAGGGAAACGGCCGGTGAGCAGGTAAATTTCATGCTTGTCGGTCGTCATATCCTCCCATTCACGGCCCCGGTGGTCGATATTAGGCATGCCTATGAGCGAGTTGCCTGCCTCGTCGATGGCCACAATGCCTTCGCGCTGGCTGGTGGCAGTGATGGCCGTGATATTTACTGCGCCTGCTTGTGCCAATGCCGTTTTGGCAAGACTCTTAATCTGCTTCCAAAGCGCGTTCGGATCGAAAAATATGGATTCCGGGTAATGCTCGTCTTTGTGGTAGCGCATATCGTCGCTCGCCACGCCGAGGATCGCGCCGGTGGTATCGGCAATCGCGACGCGCACGTTGCCGGTACCGATATCGGCCACGAGGTATGCCTGTTTCAAGGTCATTGTTTTTGGATTAATGGGTTTTGACAGGCAATACTTCGCGATTCACCAACTGGCGGATGTTCCGGTTGCCTTCGATGTAAAAGTCACGGAGGGCCTTGTTCATAATGTCGGCGTGATGATCTTCCACTTCGAAAGTGGCCCCTGCAATGTGCGGGGTGGCAAGTACATTCCGGTGGTGGATCAGCCTATAATCCAGTTCGTCGGGAGGCTCGTGGTCGAAAACGTCGAGGATAGCGCCACGGATGGCATTGTTTTCAATAGCCGAGAGTAATGCCTCGCGCTGCACCACTACCGCCCGCGCCGTGTTCACGAAAATGGCGTCCTTTTTCATCAGGCCAATCAATGCTTCGCCGATCATTCCTTCGGTTTCTTTATTTACAGGCAAATGAATGGATACCACGTCGGAGAGGCGGAAAACGTCTTCCAGGCTCACCTTCTTATAATCGGGATCATCGGAAGCATAAAATGGGTCGTAATACAGGATCTCGGCAGGGAAGTGCTTCACCAGGTTCGCGATAGTTTGCCCCACAGCTCCAAAACCGACCATTCCGATCGTTTTGCCAGCTATTTCATTCCCTTTGAACTGCAAATAGGAAGTATGCGCCCCGGCCTCCCAATGCTCGCCGTCGAGCCACGCAATGCCTTCGAGTGTGTTGCGCATGAGATTGATGAGGTTGGCGATGAACATTTCGGCCACCGCCTGCGCATTACGCGCGGGCGTATTGAAAACCGGGATGCCTTTGGCTGTGGCAGTCGCTACGGCTACATTGGAAGGTGTACCGCGGCAAACGCCGATGAACTGTAAGCCGGGGAACGCCTCGATCACCGCCGAAGTCACGTGGTCGTGCTCGGTGATGAGGGCGTCGGCCCCGGTTTCAGTCAATAATGCAATGAGTTCGCCTTCGTTGTAAGCGCGCTCCTGCAATTTCCATGGCTTATAGATGATCTCTCCGAATTGTGCTTGTAACGCCTGCTGCGCCTTGTCGTGGTAGGGGGCGGTTATTAGGATTTTCATGTTTGGTGTCGATACGGTTCTTTAATGATTATCGGTAATTAATTATGTTGTCATTTGTTGTCATTTGTGGTCATGTTTGGTCATGTGTAGTCAGGTGTTGTCAATAGTGGTCATGTTTGGTCATGTGTAGTCAGGTTTTGTCAATAGTGGTCATGTTTGGTCATGTGTAGTCATTTGTTGTCAGATGTAGCGAGAGAATTTGAGGAGAATCAATCCTTGACCATTCTTGACTATTCCTGACAACAAATGACGATTCCTGACCACCCCTGACTACCCTTGACTATCCCTGACCATTTCTGCCGCAACGGCACTAGCCTGCGGTAACGTAATAAACCTTGTAAGCACCGCGCTGATGAAGTACAAGACCGCCAGCGTCCAGGCCACACCTTCGCTGCCGATGGAGCCGATAAATAGCCCAACAATGGCCGGGCCGATGAATACGGGGAGGCCGGCGCCGAGGTTCAGAATGGCCATCGCGGCGCCTTTTTCTTCTTTTACCAATGACGGTACCAATGCCGACAATGGCACGTATCCGGCAAGTAACCCGCCCCAGAGAATGCCGGGGATGAG
>CAMLNK010000673.1 GCA_946481035.1 uncultured Dyadobacter sp.
AAAATCTAACATTTCTTTGTCAAAATCTTTCGGGGGATGTTTTCTGAATGTGATCGTCTTGCCATTTTCAGGGTTATAGAAAGTAACTTCATCCTTGAAAAAAATCGAAAAGGCTTTGACTACTGAATAAACACCCCAGCTCCCCGTGCCGATCAAAACAGCCCAGGAAAAATAATTGGTCAGCTCTTCGTAATTTATTGGTCCCATAACGATATCAATTTAGTTCACTAAGTGCCTTTATTTCAACCAAATGTATCACATGCTTTCCTGCCTTCAAAACAAATAAAACACCGTTTATCCTGCGGGTACCTAAGCGCCTGGGTATGAACAAAAGTGCCGCTCGGAAAATGTCCGAACGGCATACTACTTCGCTGGTATGTAGTAGGTTTACTCTCCCAGGAAATCAACCGCTTCCTGCACAAACCGCTCAGAATACTGGCAGAACGCGGCGTGGCCTGCGTCGGGATACACTACAAGGTTGGCATTAGGAATGCTTTGCGAAGCATTGATCGCATTGACTACCGGAACAGGCACATCGTTTCTTCCCTGTACAAGCAGCACCGGCTGCCGGATCGCTTTCAGCTCATTTAAAGCATTGGGATAAGGCTTGGCCCATTCTAGCACGGCAGTCAGTTGGGCACTGCCTGCCTGTTGGCTTAAAGGCTGGTCTCGATCGCTTTTGCGGTGTTGAATGCGCTCGTACGACGCCTTCCCGGCTTTAAGACTCGCTTCGGATTTGGTAAACCCGAATGTAAGAAACGTTTCCTCGGGTGTAAGGTTGACAGTCGATGCGATGATGTTCGGCAAATTAGCCAGGCCTTCGCTTCCCTTCGGGCCGGTACCGGTCAGAATGGCCTTGTTAACCAGCGCTGGTTCATCGAGTAAAATCTGTTGTGTAATGAAACCACCCATTGAGAAACCCATCAGATCTACTTTCGTAAGCCCCATCGCCTTCATGAACACAACAGCGTCGGTGGCCATTTCACCAATTGTGGCAGGCACCTGCCCAGTGGAACTTCCTACGCCGCGGTTATCAAATAGGATCACCTTACGTTTTTCTGCCAGCCCATTTGTGATGGCAGGGTCCCAGTCGAGCTGCCGAGTGATGCCAGTAACACCAGCGGAACGCCCGATTGATCGCCCAGGATGCGGTAAGCATATTTTACTCCGCCGGCTTCGACAAACTGAGTTTTGGCCGTCTGGTGGTAATCGGTTGCAATCGGGGCAGGCTGGTTGCCCGAGGCCTCGTCGTTGTTACATGAAATAAGCCCGACGATCAGCAAAGCGGAGAATAATACAGATTTAAAGGAAATACCCGTGTTGATTTTCATCATTTTAATTGTTTGGTATGTGAAAGTTTGACGGGTCAAAACTAGCCTCACACACCGGCCGCGGAAACCGGGATATTACCGTAATCGACGAAACGAGCCCTGAAATGGACATTGCAGCAGCTCAATTATACAGCAAAGCCGGAGAAGTGCTCCGGCTTTCATTGTTTCATCAAGAATTTCAACGGGAAGTATAAGGCCCGTGTATCGATTTAATTTTCAATTGCTCGTCCCGGTCGTCGAGGACAAATACCCGGTAAGTATCTCCCCCATTGGCAACGCGTACCACTACATGCCCGCTATCACTTTTCAAACGGTTGAGCAGCTCGCCGATCACCAGCTTATTGGCTTCCAGCATATCCGTCGCGAACACATCGCGCTCGCCCTGATAAATGCGCTGCGAATAAATGCGGTCGAGCACATCGTGCCCGGGGTGGTCCGACGACCAAACAGGGATGACAAACACGCGCGGCCGCAATGCGCCGAGCAGGACGTCGTTTTGAGAATCGCGGTTGCCGTGGTGATCGAGAATGTGGACATCGACAGGGCCAACGGCCTTCGCCACAGGCGTTTCCACATCATGCCACGCCGGAACACCCGGCTGCAAAACGCCCGGCGTATCGCCGCCGGTGAAGTAATCGAACTTCCCGTAGCTGATCCGCGTAGCAATGCTGCACATGTTTTCGGTGGGATATTGCTCGGGTTTCAGGTCTTTCAATTCAGGAAAATGCCTGCGGGTCACATTGCCCACACCCGTCCAGATTTCGCCATTGGCCGAAATATTGCGCACTTCGAAAAGGCTTTTATACCTCTGGGGGTTGTGCAACAAAACGATCTGATCATTGCGTCCCGGAACGCTCGCCTCTACACGCAGCCCTTTGTTCTTCACCTGCCAGTCGAGGAATGTGCGGTAATTGCGCACCATTGTATCCCTGGATGGCCTCGGATAGTTGTAGTCGGGCCAGCCGCGGTCGATGATCTTTTTCACTGGTACAAACTCCGCCACCTCGGTAATACCTGCCAGCGCATACTTGCCGTGTTCCGATTTTTTGGAAATCGATGTTGGCGCGCCCATGTGGTCGTCGTGGAAATGCGTCATCAATGCATAATCCACTACGGGCGTTTTGGCAACTTTGCGGATGTACCGCGCTATCCATTCACCGGGCTGCCGTTCAGGACTGGGTTTTGCCTTCGTGTTACGCGGGCTTTGCGTGCGCGCCTCCGTGGGGTCGAGCGCGCCGGCGTCCACAAGGAACGTGGTCCCGTCCGGCAGGATCATGAACGTCGCATTACCCATCCCGGTATTGATATGGTGGATATCCAGCTCCCCCTCCTGCCAGGCCGGCAGCGGTTGCCCGGCTGTTTGCGCGAATGCAATAGGTGCATGAAAGCCCAGCCAAAGCATGGCCAGGCCGGTTTTTACGATAGCGGTGTATTTCATTCTCTGATATTAAAAAGGGTTAGTCTAGTACTTCCAAAGCATGCAATTTATCAAACTCCCGGATGGTTTTCCTGATTTGTTTCGGGTGCACGCCGCTGTATTGGATTTGCAGCGCACCGGCCTTCTCAGGTTCCAGGTTTTTCAGCTTCCAATATTTAGGATGCGTCAGCCCGATAGGCGGCCTGAACTCCTCTTCTTTCGGGTCTTTGATCAAAACATCGACCTGGATACTTACTTTCGAGAGGTCGTCGGCCAGTACGCCCTCCACTTTTACTTTCACGGCTCTTCCGGTTTCTAAAACAAATATTTTTTCGTGCGTCATCTCACATCCAAACTTAATTCGGCGCCAAAGGTAAGGAGCCGAATCAAGATACAGGATGCTTTAACAAAATCTTAATTTTCATTGGACGTCCCACCAGTTCTTCACCGCCTGAGTATCACCTCCTATTCGTTTGGCTGCGTTCTCGCTGTTTTGCGCATTACTGGCGCGGGTGTTGCTAGGGTATTTCAACCGTTTGGGCACATCGGTAACGTCCGGATCGAGGCTACCCGACGCCGGCGGGATAAACAACACACTGCCATCCGGCTTCTTAGGATCGAGCCGCAGACGTTCCAGCCACGATTGCAGGCCCTGCATGTACATAGCAATCCATTTCTGTGTCCCAATCACATTTTTCCAGGCACCCGCTTTGTAGGGCACCGCTTTCAGATAAGCTTCCACGGCTTTCGCATCGGCAATGCCCCACTGCGCCATCGACGCCTTAATCGCCTCGTTATAAAGCACTTCCGGCGTGTCACTCCCAACGGTCATTCCGCGTGCCGCGGCCTCCGCTTTAATGAAAGCAATCTCCGCATAAGTAATCACATAACCTTTGGCCGAACCACTGTAAGCGATCACGCCCGGCTTCGAAAGGCCGATCATGGTCGGCGAATTGGCCTCGGTACCATAAACTTTCCCGATGTATTTACCATTGGTTTCATCCGGGCGTGCAAAAACCGGCAGGCGCGGGT
>CAMLNK010000674.1 GCA_946481035.1 uncultured Dyadobacter sp.
TCTTCCAACAGCAACGCTATTTCTTTATCGGCAAGATCATATTTACCCGGCTCACGGCTGTCGTGCAATACCCAGGTCTGTTCCTGGCGGTCGGATGTGGCTGCCTGAAATTCGGGAGCGGTAATGCCTGTTGACCCGTGCCCCGAATAATACACAACCGCGATATCATCCGGCCCGGCCTGGGTAAGGTGCTTTCTGAATCCGGCGATCACGCCCGCGCGCGTCGCATGGGCGTCCGTGAGCACGAGGATTTGTTTTGCATCGGGAATCAGGTCACTATAATTTTCTTTCAGGAAGTTTCCAAAATCGGAGACGTCGTTCAAACAACCGTTCAACGCCCTGATCTGCGGGTTTGAGGACGGACTATATTCATTAATGCCTATCAGCAATGCGAAGATTTTCATAAGATAAAAGGTTGGGTCCCGAATGCCTTAAATTACCCTCTCAATGCATTAAAATCAACACCTGAAATGCTTTGTTATTGAACGGAAACAGCTTATCGGGCACAATCCGCCCCGTTGCACCCGGTTAATAATTTCTTGGGTGCCTATCCCGGACACCCCGGAAAAATAACGAAATTGAAAGTTTAGTCAGCGAAATCACCATGGGCATCGGGACAATTACCCCTCGGCAGCATAAAACAAGACGGAACCGGCTGTTTTTCGTCGCGATCGATAAATATGACAACTGGACACCGCTCCAACACCCGGTGTCGGACTGCCGGCGATTTTTCACAGTTCTCAAAGATTTTTATGGTTTTTCGGATGAAAATTTCATCATCCAGCCGCTTTTTGATGAAAATGCGAAGACCGATATCGTTTTCGACGAGATCTGTTACCTGGCCGACAAGGACGAAAACGGTGAGCTGCGCGTAAGACCGGACGAAAACCTGATCATCTATTTTTCCGGGCATGGTCATTTCGATAAAAACAAGGAAGGCTATTGGGTACCATCCGATGCACCGGTGCTCTCGGAAAGGCCCAGCGATCTGAAAAAGCTCATCTCGGTCAGTGAAGTGATCCGGATACTTTCCAATATCCGGGCCCACCACATTGTACTGATCGTCGATGCGTGCTTCTCGGAAGCATTCGCAACGATGGAGATCGACGTTACCCAGCAAAGCCAGTCGGCCGAAGCCGAGGAAGTTCCGTCACGGTGGGTGCTTACGGCCGGGCGCAACGGCGCGGTACCCGACAAAAGCCCGTTTGCGGATGCATTGATCGACATTCTCCAAAAAAACGCCGACGCCAGTGTTTCCATTAACTGGCTGGGTGCGCAGGTTACCAAGCAGGTACGCGACAACGGCTTCGACATAGAGCCCCTCTGCAAGAGCCTCGTCAACCAGAAATACAAGCTGGGGGAATTTTTCTTCCATCGTGCCGCCGCCGCATCGCAGCCCGCAGCCCCATTCGATCCGGCAAACCTGCAAAATACGCTGCGGGCCGGTTCCAAAGCGCAGTTTGAACGGCTGCAAAAAGGCCGCTACAAATACCTGAATATCGAAAGCATACTGGTTTCGGAGATTAATCTGGGAAAATACCTCGATGTGCAGGTCAAAACGGAAACGCAGGTGGCTTCGCTGCAACTGGCGGTGGAAGCATTATGGCAAAACAAAAAATCACAGGCGCTGCTTGTCGGGGACGGCGGTATGGGTAAAACCGTGTCGCTGCTTCTGCTGTGGAGAGACCTTCTTTTCGAAGAAAACGGCCCCGTTCCCATATTTATCCCGCTCAATGAATACAATGCATCTTCCGAAGCCGAGCGCAACGACTTTGTTGTCCGGTACATTTGTGAGCACCTGCTCAATATCCCCGAACCGCTTCCCGAGACCGTCAATGCGCTCTGGAAACTCTTTGAAACCTCGCAGAATGGCGCGCCGTCGCTGATTCTGCTGCTCGACGGGCTCAACGAAGTGACGGTGCCGAAAGGTCGGCTGATGGCCACCCTGAACGACCTCGCTACCAGGGCGGGGGGAACGCAAATGGTGATCTCGTCCAGGAACAAACAAATTGAGAAACTGGACCTTGCCAGCGGAAGCGCCGCGTTAATGCAAATTCTGCCGCTTACGCAGGAAACCGTCGTTGCGTACCTGAAAGAGAAAAACCAGGAAGTACCTGTAAACAAGGACCTGCTGGGACTGTTTGCCAACCCGATGATGCTTACGCTCTATTCCGGGGCCAACAATATCGCGTTGAGATTCAAGGACGACGAGCGCTTTCATTTCAGGAAAGTGACCACTTACGGCGAGCTGCTCTGGAATTTCAATGAAGCCCAGCTCGCGCAGCTTACCGACGCCAACGACGAAGCCGAGATCCGCTACCAGACATTCCTGCTCCGTGTACTTGTTCCTTACATTGCTTACAAAATGGAAGACAAGGGCAAGTACGCTATTACAATCCGCAAACTCGCCGACCCTGTTTTTAACTTTAAAACACTGCTCGACGAGGCATTCGCCGAGCTGGATACCGAGGAGCTCACCGAAATATATCCTGATTTTGAGGGTCGGCGAAGAGAACTCGGCCTGGGTGTTCTTACTGAATTGGATGAAAAAGAGCAGCGTTCGGGAAAAGTGAAACAGTTTCTGGTCGAACGCCTGCGCGTACTGGTCATGGAGGGCGACGACCTCCGGTTTTTACACCAGAATTTCAGGGACTTCTTTGCGGTATGCCATATACGCAACATGACGCAGGTCGCGATGGTGCGGCGCGTGCTGCCCGATGTATTTTTCAGAAGTTACATCCCGGTTTACCTGCGGCGGTTGCTGGGGGAAATAGAAGGCGAGCATAACCTGGCGCCGACCTGGAATGCAGCCAAAAGCCGGCTCGAACTTCCGGAAAGGGAAAACCTGCTGTCGGCTGTGATGGACCTGTGCCGGACCGATTCGGGGATCAGCGCGGGCGAGGCAGAGCGCGCATTTGTGATCCGGAATGTGATCACGATCTGGCTTGATATACGCCAAAGCCTGGCCGGCGCCAACCTGACCCATCTCGATCTGCGCCAGATCCAGTTCAACGGATTGCCGCTCACGCGCCACAAAGGCAGTGCATACCTTCCTGCACGTTTCGAGGGCAGCATTCTGGATGGCGATGGATTTATTTTTAAAGGACATTACGGACAGATTAACCAGGTGCATTACAGCCCCGACGGAAAAAAACTGCTCACTGCATCGGACGACGGTACCATTAAAGAATGGCTTACTGCCACAGGGAAACTTTTACAGACGTTTTCAGGCCACGACGACAAAGTCGTTTCCGCCTGGTATAGCCCGGATGGCCAAAAAATTGTATCTGCATCCTATGATACGTTTGTGAAGGAATGGTCGGTAGCTACCGGTACCGAGCTGGCCAGCTACGAACACCCGCATTCAAAGGTGAACAATGCGGTATACGCGCCGGATGGCACCAAAATCCTTTCCTGCGCCGACGACAGGCTGATCAGGGAATGGAACATTGCGAGCGGTGAATGCATCATGACGTACTCCGGCCACACCAAAAATGTTTCCGCGGTTGGGTACAGCCCGAAAGGCGATAAAATCGTTTCGGCCTCCGCCGATGCGACCGTCAGGGAATGGTCTGTCAAAACCGGGGAATGCCTCAGGACACTGACCGGCCATACCGAAAAAGTCAACAGCGTTTGTTACAGCCCCGACGAAGCACATATATTGTCCGCATCCGACGACCGCACGATTATCGAGTGGTCGGCAGAGAGCGAGATGCCGTCCAGGACTTTCACAGGGCATTCCGACCAGGTGTATTATGCCGTTTACAGTGCCGAC
>CAMLNK010000675.1 GCA_946481035.1 uncultured Dyadobacter sp.
AAAATCGACAGTCCGTTCTCACAGGAAAAGCTGGGGGTAAACCCTTCGGCGATGGCCCAATGGCGCTCCGATATGGCCCGCGTACAGCAGGGTATTCGTTATCTTGCGAAACGGGAAGCGGCGCTGGCTTTGCAGGAGTTCGGCCAGGTGGAAACGAGCCGGTTCCGGCAGCTGAAAAGCGTAGCAAGCTGGTACAAGGCGCTCGCATACTTGCAGCAGAACGATCTAAAAAACTGCAAAAAGCAACTGAAAACCGTCATGGCAGATCCTGACAATGCATATAGTAAGCAGGCAGCAGAATTACTTGCCAAAATCCCGTAATCTATATCTCACCTCCCATCGATATTCCATTCCATGAAGCGTTATTTAATTTACATATTACTTGCATCGGCGGCGGTTGGCTGCCACATCGACATGCCGTTAAAACCGGTAGCAAAGTTCAGATTCACCCCTGAAAATGGCTGTCAGGCACCTTGTAGCGTCACATTCACGAGCGAATCCGAGAATGCGGTGGGAGTACAATGGGATTTCAACGATGGGAAGCCGCTGGTGACCGGTACCCCGATTACCCATGAATTTACGTCAGGTAAAATCTACGAGGTAAAGCTCATTGTGAAGGGCGTTGATGGCGGCAGCAGCGGGGAAACCCGGTCGGTAAAGATCGACGCCGCGGCAGCCTCGGCACCGGAAGCGGATTTTAAATACACCATTACCAACGACAGCATTGCTCCTGCAACAGTGACGTTTAACAACCAGTCTCAAAACGCAACGACTTATCTGTGGGATTTTGGCGATGCGGGATCTGCCACCAATACCAGCACCGACCAAAATCCTGTCCATATCTACGCCAATCCGGGTAGCTACGTGGTTACGCTCACCGCGAAGAATGACCAGAATATAACTGATGTCAAAACCGATACGATCGTGATCAAAACTCAGGCCCCGAGTCCCGACGCGATCAGCATTTCAGGTCAGAGCAATTTTGCAACGGACATCGTCGTCGACAACAGCGGCAATATATATGTATGCGGTGAGGCTGCGGGTGCGGTCACATTCAGCAAAAGCATTTCAGGAGAATCCCAATCAGGCTCGACGGATTTTTTTGTAGCCAAATACAATAGCAGCATGCAATGCCAATGGGCCGTCGTTGCCGGAAGCACCGGTGAAGACCACGCCAACGGGATCGCGCTGGACGCTAACGGTAATGTATATGTAACAGGCTTTCTCGCCGGAGCGCTTGTGGGAGGAGGTACTTCTCCCAAGGGCGGTTTCGACGGCTTTGTAGCCAAATTCCGCGCTGGGGACGGCGTGCGGCAGTGGATCAAAACATTTGGTGGTCCCGGCGAGGACCAGGGGCGCTCAATCGCCCATTTTAATAACAAAATATACCTGGCGGGACACATCTCCGGCAATACACAAACATCCAACATCGATTTCGGGGGAAATACATTGTCGGCCAATGGAATGGATGGCTTTTTGGCGTTGGTGGACCCATCCACCGGAGACCTCGGACAGCCGACGATCCTGGGAGGCGCCGATAGCCAAAGACCCGAGGATATGACCGTCGACGCGGAGGGCAATGCCTACATCAGCGGCGGATTTGCAGGCTCAATTTCATTCCCTTCCATCGCTCAGGCTCTGACTTCCGCAGGAGGCACAGATGTTTTTGTTGCCAAATGGGCCGTTGGTTCCAGCCAATTCCAATGGGCCAAACGGTTTGGCTCCACCGTTGACGACTATCCATACGACATTGTGGTTGATGCTGCCAAAAATGTATTTGTGACGGGTATGCACGAAGGGAACATAACCGAGCTGAGCCTGCCGGCTTCTCCGCAACTGAATGTATACCTGGGTAAATGGAACGCAAACGGCGAAGTACAATCGGGAAGGAACGGTTTCAACGAGTTAAAGCCAGATTTCCACGGAGGTATAGCCCTAAGTACCAACGGCAATATCATGATTTCCGGCGCATTTGAAGATAATGGCCGGTTTCCGATGGCAAGCGGAAACCCAAGAAGTGGTAAGGGAAGCACGGATGTGCTAATCACCGAGGTTGATCCTCAACTCAATGCCAGTGGTCGGTTCACGGTATCAGACGGTGGCGCGGGAAGCGACCGGGTGAACAGAATCTATGTCGCAGCAGGCTACGTTTATGCCACGGGCTCGTTTGAAGGAAATGCTACGTTCAATGAGGTTCTGTTGAATGGAGTAGCAACGGTAAAAAACACCTTTATCGTTCGCTACAAACAGTGAAACAAAACTGATTTTCAAATACTAAAAAAGAGCAGACGAAACGCCTGCTCTTTTGTTTTTGGATGTGAAGCCGTTGCTTACACTTGACAATGCATAGACGACCGACGTGCAATTTTGTTACAATAATCCGGCGTCACGCAGTAACTTTCGCTTCCAGCACGCCGTCGATCACCTCGTCCAACGCCTCATTCAAGGCTTTGGGTGATTCGAGCATCGGATAGTGGCACGTGCCGGCGATTTCGATCAATGCGTAACCATTCACCGCATTCTTTTCCAAAGCCTCCACATTGGTAGGCATGTAATTGACGTTGATCAGGTTCATTTTCGGACTTAATGAAGGCAAAACTTCCCGCTCGATCTGATCCATTACAAAAAACTGCGGCAAAGTCTGCTGGCCCATCGGCTCGTAGGAACTGCGGTAGGCGGCTACCACTTTATCAGCGATCCATTGGGGCGTACCGGGCGTGAGGAGCACCATACGGGCATAATGCTCGTTGGTATCGGCATAAGCCTTCTTGGAGCTCTCGATGATTTGTTCCACCTGGCTGTCGTATTCGGCAGGAAGCGGCGTGGCTAGGTTTTTGAAATTATCAACGGCAATAAAACCGATGATCGGATCGGGATAAGCCGTGGCAGCCATCAGGATCAGGTTCGCACCGAGCGAATGCCCGATCAGGATCACATCTTCGAGCTTCAATGCTTTAATGAGGTTAACCACGTCGTCGGCCATGCCGCGGAGCGTCCATTCCTTCCGGTTCGTCCCCGATTCGCCGTGGCCGGCCAGGTCCATCGTCACGACTTTGTATTTCTCCTTGAAAAATGATACCTGCTCTTTCCAGTAAGTCTGGTTGATGAAGGAACCGTGCACGAAAAGCAACGTCGCGGGGCCGCTGCCGTAAATGCGATAGCTGATTGGGGTGCCATTGCTGATGATCGTTGTCATAGGGTTGTTGTTTGAAGTGAATATTAATTTACTCCAAAGAAACCGGGCCGGAATGACAACCTATTGTCAGTAATGGTTTTGTGTTTTACAAAATCTTCATAAAAGCAACGAGTGCTTTCTTTTCGGGACCCGTGAGGCTAAGCTTATCAAAAGGTAATGTCTGGTTTTCAAGGTTAAAACCAAGGCCATTCCCGCCGCCCCGATCGTAAAAATCCACAACTTCTTCCAGGGTACGGAAAACGCCATTGTGCATATAAGGCGCAGTAAGGGCCACGTGGCGGACGGTCGGTGTTTTAAATGCGTAGCGATGGGGTTCGCGCTTGGTGAGGACAAACTTGCCAACGTCGGGATCGACGGTTTTTCCTTCGGCAGTTGCCGGGGTACCGAGCACTTCGCTTTCGGTTTCAAGGTAAGCGGGCGGCACAGTGCCGTTGAAGAGCGGGAAGAAATGGCAGGTAGCGCATTTGGCCTTCCCCATAAAAAGATTGAAACCCGACTTTTCCTCGACGGTTAATGCGTTTTCAGGACCTCGGAAATGACGGTCCAGGCGCGAATCGAGGGACGAAAGCGAGCGGATA
>CAMLNK010000676.1 GCA_946481035.1 uncultured Dyadobacter sp.
ATTAGCCTGATTATAAATCGCCACCAGCGCCAACCGGTCGCTTTCCAGCGTTTGAGCAAATGAATGAATGGAGAAAAACAGGCAGGCGAGCCCGAGTAGACATCTTTTCATGCGTCATCAAAAAAGGGTTAAGTAATTCCTCGAAAACGTTGAGCGGGTGCCTGGGCTGACAGAACGATGCTGCCGGGTACTGTAAGAATGTTGTATATACAAATGTAACCGAATGCACAATAAAATGCGCACCGGTTACAAAAAATTATTGAAGCTTAATGTTGTAGTTTTTGCTAATCGCCGATTACTTCCAGGTGAGGCCCATATTGCGGAAAAGGAATGCGTAAATGTCTGCCTGGGTTTCCAGCGCTTTCCTGGTATTGCTCGCGCCGTGGCCGGAGTTGGTATCGATCCGGATCAGTAAGGGATTGGAAGAAGTACTGCCCGCTTTGGCCTGTAATTCAGCGGCATATTTGAATGAATGCGCGGGAACCACACGGTCGTCGTGGTCGGCGGTGGTGATCATCGTGGCCGGGTAATGGCCGCCTGCTTTGATGTTATGAAGCGGGGAATAGCTGTATAAAACCTTGAATTCCTCCGCATTATCGCTGCTTCCGTAATCGGCGATCCAGTTCCAGCCGATGGTGAATTTATGGAAACGAAGCATGTCCATTACACCCACAGCCGGCAATGCCACTTTGAAGAGCTCGGGGCGCTGGTTCATGACAGCACCTACCAGCAGTCCGCCGTTGGAACCGCCCTGGATCGCAAGCCTTTCGGGAGAAGTGTATTTTTCAAGAATCAAATACTCCGCCGCGGCAATGAAATCGTCGAACACATTCTGCTTTTTCAGCTTCATGCCCTGCTCGTGCCATTTCTCGCCATATTCGCTTCCGCCCCGCAAATTGGCCTGAACAAAGACGCCGCCCTGGTCGAAGAAAGGGATACGGGTGGGGCTAAACGCAGGCGGCAGGCTGACGTTAAAACCACCGTAGCCATAGAGGATCGTGGGGTTGGTACCATCCAGTTTCAAGCCTTTTTTATAGGTAATGAATGCCGGAATGCGGGTACCATCCTTACTTGGATAAAATACCTGCTTCGTTTCGTAATCCGACGGCCTGAATGCGACTTCGGGCGCGCGGAAAACGCTGCTTTTCCCGCTGGCAATGTCATAGCGGAATATCGTCGACGGGTAATTGAAGGAGGTAAATGTGTAAAACACGAAAGTATCCTCCCTATCACCCCCAAAACCCACCGCCGAACCCAGTCCGGGCATTTCGATCTCGCTTTCGAGTACTCCCCTGGGCGTGTACACGTACGCACGCGAGGTAACATCCTTTAAATAGGCGGCAAACAACTTCCCGCCCGCCAGCTGCGCATATTCCAGCGGCTCCGGGCGCTCGGGTAGCACCGTCTCCCAGGTCCGCCCGGCGGTTTTGAACAGCATTACCTTGCCATTCGGAGCATTGTCATTGGTTTCAACCAGGAAATCCGCACCGATGTTTTCGATAATGCGGAAACTCGCATCGGTAATCTCCTCGCGGACGGGCATAAAACGGCTTTCGCCTTTTTTCAATACCCAAACCCCATTGCCATCCTTCCCCTTACCGCGGTCACTGACGGTCAGAACCGCATATTGCTCGTCCTCGGTAGTACCCACGGTATGGAAGCGCTGCGGGTTGGCCGGGTCTTCGAACACCAGCTTATCCTGTTCCTGCTTCGTGCCAATGCGATGGAAATACACCTGGTGATTTTCGTTTTTGGCGGCCAATGCACTGCCATCGGGTTTCGGATACCGGCTGTAATAGAAGCCATCGCCTTGCCACGAAGCGCCGGACACTTTCACCCATTCCACTTTGTCGGCCAGCATGGTAAGGTCTTTCATATTCATTACCTGGTACTCCTGCCAATCGGAGCCGCCTTTCGAAAAGCCAAATACCGCGTGCGCGCCGTCTTTCGACAAACTGAAAACAGTGAGCCGCGTGGTACCATCCGGTGAAAGCTTGTTCGGGTCAATCACCACTTCCGGCGTGCCGGTCAGGCCCTTCTGGCGGTACAATACGGCCTGATTTTGCAGGCCATCGTTTTTGTAGAAATAAAAATAGTCGCCCTTCTTTTTGGGGGCCGAATATTTAGGGTAGTTGTAGGCCTTTTCGAGGTCCTGGAATATCTTTTCCCTGAACGGAATTGCATTCAGATAACCAAATGTGACTTCGTTTTGCGCCGTCACCCAGGCTGCGGTTTCCGCCGAGCGGTCGTCTTCGAGCCAGCGGTAAGGGTCGGCGACCTTCACGCCGTGGTATTCGTCAAAATGTTCCTGCTTT
Organism: uncultured Dyadobacter sp.; assembly: GCA_946481035.1. The sequence continues at coordinate 2,316 of CAMLNK010000676.1, forward strand.
TGGGTTGCAGGGTATTCCAAACGCTGGGCATTGGTTTCTACCGACAATGCCGATGCTGTCATCAAAAAAAATTTTGAATCCATAAAAACGGCCGTCATTTAATGATCTCCACTTCCAATGAACTCGGAGCGTCGGCCTGGTGATAAATGGTGTGTTTGGCGGAGATGAAATCCGATTCCTCTGCCTTATAGATATTCCCAACGTACTTCTGCGGGTTGCGGTCGAAAAGCGGGAACGCAGTGCTTTGAACCTGCACCATAATGCGGTGGCCCTTTTTGAAGGTATGCAGCACATCCTGCAAGCGGAACTTCAGGTCGGTCACCTTGCCTGCTACAACCGGTTCCGGTTTTTCGAAGCTGTTGCGGAAGCGCGCACGCATTACTTCACTCCTCACCATTTGCTGGTAGCCCGCCAGCACCACTTTCGGGTCGGGCATGTAGGCGTGGTTCTTTTCATCGTCGGGGTACACGTCGATCAGCTTCACGAAGAAATCGGCATCGGTACCGGTAGTACTGAATTTCAGCAATGCATTGATCTCGCCGCCGAGGGTAATGTCGTCGGTCAGGACATCCGTTTCAAATACGAGCACGTCAGGGCGCGTCGCGGCAAAACGCTGGTCTTCCGACATATATTCAAATGGCGTGAACCCCGACATCTGCTTGTAATTTGCCGTGTAAGGCACCGGTTTCGAAGGATCGCTCACATATTGCGTCGCCGATTTGCCCTCTTTCGGCGCATCGAAATCCAGTTTACCCTTCGAGTGGAAATACAACTTGCGCTTTTCCACATTCGCTACCGGCCATTTGTCGAACGTTTTCCATTCCTTTTTACCCGTATCAAACAAATAAGCCTCGGGCAAACCGGTCTTTCCGTCGCCGGCTTCTTTCAAAAAGTGCTTGAAGAACTTCGCTTCGATATTGTTTTGGTAAAAAGTAGCAATGCTATCGCCGAAATAGATGTCGTTGTGCAAAGTATGCCCTGTTTCGCGGCTCCAGCGTCCATGCCCGAACGGCCCTACCACCAATGTGTTGTACATGGAAGGATTGTTCTTTTCCAATGTTTTGTAGGTATTCAGAGGGCCATACAAATCCTCGGCATCAAACCAGCCGCCTACGGTCATGAATGCATGTTTCACGCCTTTCAAATGCGGCAGAATATCACGCTTTTTCCAGAACTCGTCTTTATTGGGATGATTGACGGTCTCCTGCCAGTAAAAATTCTGCGAATAGTATTTGTCAAAATTCTTCAATGAACCCATTTCCAGGTTGAAAGTATAACCATCCGGCTTCGGCGTGAACATCTCGCCCGCAAACCAGGAGTCGGTCGTAGGCTTCGGTGGCTTGATGCCGAAAACCGGGAATGTGAGGTAATAGCCTTGCGTAAATGCACCATTGTGGTGGAAATCGTCAAAAAAGAAATCGGCGATCGGTGCCTGCGGCGACGAGGCTTTCAATGCC
>CAMLNK010000677.1 GCA_946481035.1 uncultured Dyadobacter sp.
GTTGATTTGACAATAATTGCTGTTAATCAATGATTTAACATCGATAAAATTATTTATAATTATTCTAAACTTGTAAACTTTACAGAGCGTAACACATTTCGTTTCAACACAAAATATCAATCAATCGCTATAAAATCTCAAACATATGAGCACAATTATCGAACAGGCCGACCGGCGGACATTTCTCAAAACGACCTCCGGCATGGTGGCGGGCCTCGCACTGGGCGGGTCGCTTACCGAAGCCATGGCCAAAGCGGCCGCAAGCCCGGCCTACAACATCCCATTAGGCGTGTATGCCGCCTATGACAAGGCCGATTTCCTGAGAAAATCGGGATGTGCATATATAGAGGAGTCGGTGGCGGGCTTCCTGATCCCCGAAGGCGGCGATGCCGGCTACGAGAAGAACCTCCAACAACTCAAAAGCGAGCACTTCCCTATCAAATCCTACGTGATCCTGCTCCCGGCGAGCCTGAAAACACTCGGCCCGGAGGCGAACCACGAGGCTATTCTTCAAAGAACAGAAACCGTTCTGAAGCGCGCCAAGGAATGCGGCTCGCAGTTTGTCGTGTTCGGAAGCGGCGCTTCAAGAATCATACCCGAAGGTTTCGACAAGACCAAAGCAAAGGCACAGCACATTGAACTAACTCAAAAAATGGCGCCGATGGCCGAGAAATACGGGGTTACCATCGCCGTGGAGCCGCTGAACCGCGGAGAAACCAACTTTATCAACAGCCTGGCCGAAGGCGTCGAGATCGTGGACGCCGTGAAAAGCCCGCGCGTGAAGCTGCTTTGCGATATATATCATATGTTAAAAGAGGACGAGCCGGCATCGGAAATCGTGAAATATGGTAAGCATATTGTGCATTGCCACATTGCGGAGAAGGAAAAACGCACGCCGCCGGGCGTAAAAGGCGACGATTTCAGGGCTTACCTGGGCGCATTGAAGAAAATCGGCTATAAAGGCGGGCTTTCGATCGAATGTTTCGTGTATACCGATTTCGAGAAGGAAGCAAAACGCGGCGTCGAGGTGCTCAAACAGCAACTTAGTGAAGTCTAGGACATTAATTTTCGCCGTATTGCATTAATATTAAAAAAGATAGCGCTCTGATACTTGATTTACAAATCAGGATTTTTTACTTTTGCAATCCTTTTGGAAATCGTATAGAAACAAATAATACCATATACCAATGAAAAAAGATATTCATCCCAATTACAGAGAAGTAGTTTTCTGGGATCTATCAAGCGACTTTAAATTCATTACTCGCTCTACCATAGAAACTTCTGAAAACATTACCTGGGAAGACGGCAAAACTTACCCTGTGTACAAAGTCGAGGTTTCTTCGCAATCACACCCTTTCTACACTGGTAAAAACGTACTGGTTGACACAGCTGGTCGCGTTGACAAGTTCAGAAAGCGTTACGGAAAATAAGCGACGCAACGACTTTTTACTGCGTGGTCGAACACAGCAGGAGAACGAAAAAATACTGTGGCAGTCTCCCGACAAATATGTTCGGGAGACTGCTTCTTTTTTTGCCGTAACCAATAAAATGCCCGAACTTTGGCAGGCACATACGATTTAATTTATGCCCAGTACCATTCTGTTCGACGATCCAAAGATTAGAATTCAACTTTTACCCTTTACCTATACAAGACCCGTCGCCGGCATCCGGTGCGGCATTCACACACTGGCCGAAAAATGGGCCGATCGATGCCACTCCGCGGTTTCATTCCAGACGGAAGCCTACCTTACCAGTAAATTTCCAGAGCATACTTCGGGTGACAACCTGTATATCAACGGCGCATTATGCCCCGACGAACACTTAACCGGCATTGTCAAAGGCTTACCGCACGGCAATGCGCTCGTCTCCGATCAAGGCGAGATCCTGGCTGTGCGCACGCATTCCGCCTGGAAAGCTTCGGAAGGCGCCAAAGGCCTTTCTGTTGTAGCATATGCCGAGCCATTTACCATGATCCGCAACGTCTGGGACATTTTCGGTCAGAATGGGGCACAAATCAAAACCGATTACGAACGCATTGCTTCCATTAGAAAATCGGCAGGCATTACCGATCCGTTTACGCATTGCTACAAGCAGGAGAATATATTTGTAGAAGAAGGCGCGGTGATCAGAGCAGCAATTCTGAATGCAGAGAACGGGCCTATTTACATCGGCAAAAATGCATTGATCCAGGAAGGTTCGATGATCCAGGGGCAATTTGCTATTGGCGAAAACGGCGTGCTGGCGCAAGGAACGAAGATCCGGCCAAACACGACCGTGGGACCTGCATCCAAAGTGGGCGGCGAAGTGAGCAACTGCGTGGTGTTTGGATATAGTAATAAGGGCCACGACGGCTACCTGGGCAATTCGGTTTTGGGCGAATGGTGTAACCTCGGGGCCAATACCAATAATTCGAATTTAAAAAACGACCATACGAACGTCAAGCTGCATAGCTATACTACCAATGCATTGGCTGATACCGGCTTAATCTTCTGCGGATTGATGATGGGCGATTATTCCAAAGCAGGAATTTCGACCATGTTCAACACCGGGACGGTTGTGGGCGTAAGTGTAAATGTATTCGGCGGGGGATTCCAGGCCAAACACGTACCTTCGTTCTCATGGGGCGGCGCAGCCGAGGGGTATTGCGAGTATCGTTTCGACAAAGCGGTCGCGGTTGCAAAAGATACGGTAAGTCGCCGGGGCATTGCATTTGGCGAAACGGAGGAAGATATCATGCGCGCTGTTTTTGATCATACCCAGGCCCATCGCGGACAATAAGCATTTTACCCATTTCATTAATTGATTTAAATCGTGCTTTTCAGAGATATTCCGGGACTTGAAAATATCAAAGCGACATTGAGGCGCTCGGTCCGGAACAGCCATCTGGCCCACGCCCAGCTTTTCGACTATCCCACGGGCGGAGCAGGCCTGGCCATGGCGCTGGCATTCTCTACCTATATCAACTGCGAAAACCGGAACGAGGAGGATGCTTGCGGCACCTGCGCGTCGTGCGTGAAGATGGGTAAGCTGATCCACCCCGATTTCCATTTCATATTCCCTATTGCCACTTCCAAAAAGGTCGATGGCAAAACCAGCGAGGCATTTCTGCCGCTCTGGCGCTCGTTTTTGCTGGATAATCCCTACCGTGTCCTCCCCGACTGGCTCGACCACATCGGTGCGGACAACAAGCAGGGGAACATTTCCGTGGAAGAAGCGCGCGGAATTTTGAGGAAATTATCTGTTAAAGCCTACGAAGGCGAATACAAGATCCTGCTGATCTGGAAACCCGATATCATGAATGCGGCTTCTTCAAATGCTATTTTGAAAATTCTCGAAGAACCGCCTGAAAAAACGTTGTTCCTTTTGGTAAGTGATCAATCGGATAAATTACTGACAACGATCATTTCGCGTACGCAGCGAATTACGATTCCTGCATTCACCGATGCGGAAATTAAAGGTTACTTGAAACAACAAGAAGTGACCGATGCGGTGGCCAACCAGGTAGCCTTCCTGTCCGACGGAAACATGGCCGAGGCGCTGAAACTCGTTCAGGAAGAGCAGGATGACCGTTCGGCGTGGTTCGCCGACTGGATGCGCTCGTCTTACAAATTCGATGTGGCGCATTTGGTCAAGCTTGCCGACGGCTACGACGTCATGAGCAAGGAAAAGCAAAAAGGCCTGCTCGAATATGCATTGCGGTTGTTCAGGGACATGCTGGTGTGGAGCCACGGCGCGGGCGAGCTTTTGCGCGTTCCGCAGGAAGAGCTTACAT
>CAMLNK010000678.1 GCA_946481035.1 uncultured Dyadobacter sp.
ACGCGTTCGATCATTTTCATTTTCTCGAAGTTTTTGGGCCGTGAGAAGAATGTGTAAATGGCCGGAATGACGTAGAGCGTAAGCACGAGCGAGAACAATAGCCCTCCCATGATGACGATACCCATAGACATCCGGCTTTTACCGGCCGAACCAAGCGCCATTGCAATAGGTAATGCGCCGAGGACGGTGGCCAAACTGGTCATCAGAATAGGCCGGAAACGCATAGTCGCAGCTTCTAATGCTGCTTCCTGTATGCTCCGGCCCTGTTCGCGGAGCTGGTTGGCAAATTCTACAATGAGGATACCATTCTTCGTTACCAGGCCAATGAGCATGATCATTCCGATCTGACTGAAAATATTGAGCGTCTGATCGAAGAACCAGAGCGAGAATACCGCCCCGCCGATCGCCAGCGGCACCGTGAACATGATAATGAACGGGTCCACAAAACTTTCGAACTGCGCTGCCAGAATGAAGTAGATCAGTACCAATGCCAGGAAGAACGAGAACATCGTGTTCGACGAACTTTCGGCATAGTCGCGGGAGGAACCGCTCAATGCAGTCTGGATCGTTTCGTCGTTCAACTTGTCGCGGATACGGTCCATGGCTGCGATGCCGTCACCGATGGTTTTACCCGGTGCAAGCGCGGCCTGCACGGTGGCGCTCATGTAACGGTTGTAATGGAATAGCTGCGGCGGGCTGCTCTCCTCTTCGGCCTTCACGATATTATCCAGCTGAACGAGATTACCCGTGTTGGTTTTGACAAACATACTCTTCAAATCCAGCGGCTCGTCGCGGTTAGCGCGGTCGTACTGGCCGATTACCTGATACTGGCGGCCATTCATGGTAAAATACCCGAACCGCTGCCCGGCAAATGCCAGCTGCATGGTCTGCGCCACATCCTGTACCGACACGCCAAGCGATTTTGCCTTTTCACGGTCTATGATGATCTGAATTTCGGGCTTACTGAATTTCAGGTTCACGTCCGTAATCGCGAAAGTGGGATCTTCGGAAACTTCTTCCATGAACTTGGGAAGATATTCACGCAACTTCTCGAAATCCGGTGCCTGGATCACATATTGAATCGGCAAGCCACCCCGCGAATCCACAGAAATCGTCTGCTGCTGTACCACAAACGACTTGGCGTCCGGCATCGATTTGAGTTTTTTGTTAATATAGTCCGCGATTTCCTGCTGCGATTCCTTCCGCAACTTCTTATCCACCAATGCAATGCGACCGCTACCGGTATTGGCCGCACCAAGTCCGGAGTTTCCGGGTGACGTGATGAGCATCAGTCCTTTCTTGCCTGGCATGGAATCCATCAGCATATTACCCACTTCCTGCACATACCGGTCGGTAAATTCAAATGAAGAACCTTCCGGCGCAGTCATATTGATACGGAACCAGTTGCGGTCGTCGAGCGGCGCGAGCTCTGATTGAAGGTCCTTACCAAAAAACCAGATCATCCCCATCGTAATGGCTACCAGCGGCACAGCCACCCAGCGCATTTTCAGGAATTTGGCCAATGCGTTGCCATAATCATTGGTAATCTTTTCAAAAAACGGCTCGGTCTTTTCGTAGAACCAGCTTTTCTTATGCGTTTTGCGCACGAGGTACGCATTCAGCATCGGCGTCAGCGTCAGCGAAACGAATGCGGAGATCAATACAGCGGCGGAAATAACGATACCGAACTCACGGAACAGTTTTCCTACAAAACCCTCCATAAAAATCACCGGCAAAAACACAGAAGCCAGCGTAATGGACGTCGATAAAACCGCAAATATGATTTCATTCGAACCTTTAATGGCGGCCTCTATCGGGCTCATGCCCTGCTCTATCTTCTTGAAAATATTCTCCGTAACCACGATACCGTCGTCGACCACCAGCCCGGTCGCGAGCACGATCGCGAGCAGCGTGAGCACGTTCACGGAAAAGCCCATAATGTACATAATGAAGAATGTGCCAATGAGCGAAACGGGGATATCAATGAGCGGGCGGAAGGCGATGAGCCAGTCGCGGAAGAAGAGGTAAATGATGATCACCACGAGTACGATGGCGATCAGCAGCGTTTCCCCCACTTCTTCAATGGAACGCTCTACGAAAATGGTGTTGTCGATCAGCGTGTCCAGCTTATAATCTTTGGGAAGCTCCTTTTTGATGGCCTCCATCCGCTTGTTGACCTCCTTCGCAATATCCAGGTAGTTAGCACCCGGCATCGGCGAAATCGCCAGACCGATCATCGGCACATTGTCGAGCCGCAGAACCGTCTCCTCATTCTCGGGCCCCAGGGTCGCCGAACCGATATCTTTCAGATGGATCGTCTGCGTGGCCGAGTTTTTAATGATCATTTCGTTGAAATCCTCCTCGGTGCGGAAGCGGCCGATCGTTTTCACGGTCAGCTCGGTATTGTCGCCGGCCAGCTTTCCGCTCGGCAATTCCACATTCTCCTTGTCGAGTGCGGATTTCACATCCTGGGTCGTAATGCCGAGCGAAGCCATTTTGACCGGGTCCATCCAGATCCGCATGGCATACCTCTTCTGGCCGAAAATGCGTATTTCGCTCACGCCCTCGATCGTCTGAAGGCGCTGAGCTATCACGTTTTCGGCATAGTCGCTTACTTCGAGGTGCGAGCGCGTGTTGCTCGTGAATGTCAGTACGATAATCGGCTCCGAGTTCGCATCGGCCTTGCTCACCACCGGCGGACCGTCGATATCGAGCGGCAATGTCCGCGAAGCGGAACCAACTTTGTCGCGCACATCGTTCGCGGCGCGTTCCATATCCACACCAATGTCGAACTCTACCGTAATCTGGCTGGTACCCTGGCTGCTGGTAGAACTGATGGATTTGATACCCTCGATACTGTTCAGCTGCTTTTCGAGCGGTTCCGTGATCTGCGATTCGATAATGTCGGCATTCGCGCCGGTGTAGCTCGTCCGGATGGAAACCACCGGCGGGTCGATCGACGGGAATTCGCGCATCCCCAGGAATTTGTAACCCAGGAACCCGAACAAAATGATCAGCAGGTTCATCACAATAGCGAGAACCGGCCTTTTGATGGAAAGGGTTGAGATGCTCATAGGTTGACCTTCACGGCGGTGTTAGGTTTGATGGCGATGATACCCGAAGTGATCAGCGAATCACCGGGCTGTAAGCCGTCGATGATCTGGATCTTCTTATCGGTGCGCAAGCCGGTGGTCACCATGGCTTCCTGCGCTTTGCCATCTTTCACGACAAACACTTTTTTACCCTTCAAAACCGGCACGATGGCCTCCGTCGGGATCATCATCGCCGCGCGGTTCGCGTCGAGGTCGGCCAGTACTTTCACGAACATACCGGGTACAAAGCGGCCTTCGGGGTTGTTTGCGAGCGCGCGTACACGCAGCGTGCGAAGGTTTTCGTCCACTTTCGGGTCGATGGCCAGTATTTTGGCGCTGTATGTCGACGGATCGCCGTCGAGGTTAAATTTGACAACGCTGCCAACCCGGATGCTCGGGCTGTATTTTTCAGGAACCGTGAAATCGATTTTGACGGGATTGCTCTGTACAATCGTCACGATGGGCGTACCCGGAGCCAGAAATGCTCCTTCGCTAATGAATTTCAATCCGATCCGCCCGCTGAACGGTGCGCGGATCTCCGTTTTTTCAAGCTGTGCTTCGATCACTTCCTTTTCCGCATCCAGGACGCGTATATTATTGGAAGTAACATCATATTCTTCGAGGTTGATGGCCTCCACGTTCAGCAACTTTTTCTGCCGCGCCTCTATTTTTTTGCTCA
>CAMLNK010000679.1 GCA_946481035.1 uncultured Dyadobacter sp.
CATTTCCATTGCTTACGATGCCGCATTTGGCGCCGGCGCACCGTCCGACGGGCTGATATTCATTCTCCCATTGCGCGAATCGATCACCACCGATTCATTGTATTCGGCGGGTGCCCAAGTAGGTGTTGAACTGCACAGCATTACTTACGAGGCATTCGAATTCCTGAAACAAGTGACCGAGCAAGGTACGAACGGCGGATTGTTCGCTACCCCGATCGCCAATGTGCGGTCGAATATCGTCAATGCCGATCCGAAAGGCGCGAAGGCGCTCGGTTTTTTCAGCACGTCGGCCGTCAGCCGCAAGGAAACTGTGATCGACCCGGAGAAAGCCCGTCCCGACAACGACTAAAAATTACACTTCAACAGCAGATGTATCCACTGGCGAACCCCGGTTCCCAGTGGATTTTTTATTATATTTCATCCTGAATCGAACTAACCTATGAAGCACCTCCTCTCACTCCTGCTCATGCTCCCGCTCACACTTGCCGCCCAGAAACGCCCCCGCGAGCTGGGTATCAAAATCGGTGTGCTGCCCACAGGCGCATTGAATGCGATCACGGATGTGGCCGGCGTGAAGGTTGGTCAGGTGACGCTCACGGAAGGCGCGGACGTACGCACGGGCGTGACGGCCATTCTTCCGCACGACGGCAATATTTTTCAGCAAAAGGTCCAGGCCGCGATGTATATCGGCAATGGTTTCGGCAAAATGACAGGCTATTCACAAGTTGAGGAGCTCGGTACGCTCGAATCTCCCATTGTTTTAACCAATACATTAAGCGTACCCACCGCCGCCGACGCGGTGATCGACTGGACGCTCGCGCAGAAAGGCAACGAGAATGTAAGATCGGTGAATCCGGTCATCGGAGAAACCAACGACGGTTTCCTGAACGATATCCGCGGCCGGCACGTGCGGAAAGACCATGTCCTTAATGCGTTGGCCCAGGCCGAAAGCGGTTCGGTAGCCGAAGGTAATGTGGGTGCGGGAACCGGAACGGTCTGCTTCGGATGGAAAGGTGGCATCGGCACGGCATCGCGGAAATTGCCGGAGAAGCTTGGTAACTACACGGTAGGCGTCCTCGTGCAGACCAATTTCGGCGGTGTTTTGAAAGTAAACGGCGTGCCGGTAGGCCAGGAACTGGGTAAATATGCATTCAAAGAATCGCTCGACAAGTCTTCCGACGGGTCCTGTATGATGGTACTCGCCACGGATGCGCCTTTGGATGCCCGCAACCTGAAAAGGCTTGCCAAACGCGTTATGCTCGGTATGGCGCAAACGGGCGGCATTGCCGCGAACGGCAGCGGCGATTATGTGATCGCATTCTCGACAGCCAACAAAGTGTTGCACGAAACATCCGAAGCGGTTTTCAGCTCGGCATTTCTGCACAACGACTATGTTTCGCCGCTTTTTATGGCCGCCATCGAAGCTACCGAGGAAGCCATTATCAATTCGCTTTTCATGGCCAAAACCTCCGAAGGCACTCAGGGACACAAAGTAGAAGAACTTCCGAGGGACAAAGTGCTGGAAATCATGCGTAAATACGGGCGTATCAAGGAATAACCCGAGAAATAGTTCGACGTATATAGTAAACAGTCAGTGAATACCCCTAAGGGAATTCCTTATATTTCAAGTAATGCAAACAATTAGTTAGGATTTTATCCAAAAAAGGCTAATTTTCAACCTCTTACGAAACCGGGTAATCTTACCTGGATTTTCCTGTACTTTCCCGTATTGACCGGATCTGTCGCTTAGAATTACTTTTGATGTATTAAATTATGATACTCAACCCCGACAAAGTATGGAACATTCTATTACACACGCGTGCCTCGTTCATCCACACCCCTTAGAGTGCGAGGCAGTTGCAGAATGGCTGAGGAGGAGGTCTTACATCGAGCTGGTTGGTAAGTGTAATAATCTTGAACAAATCACCCAGTTACCCTACCTGAAAGAAATTGATATCGTAGTTGTATTCGCCCATCACGCCGAGAAGACGGCAGACCAGATTTTAAAGATCAGAAAACTCTACCCCAAACTGAAATTCCTCCTGCTCGCCCCCAGCCCGTCGACCGAATCGGTCCGCGAGGTAGTGCGGTCGGGCGTAAGCGGCTACATTGTTTTTGAAGCCGAGCTTGATGAATGGGAACGCGCCATACGGGCCGTTTCGGAAGGAAAAGTGTATTATGGACAAGAAGTGATGCTCAAACTCGCCGAGACCTCCATGGACAAATATATCCAGGAACCGGCTCCTTCCACACGTGATTTTTTAAGCAAAAGAGAAGTTGAAATCCTCCGGCTCGTGGCGAGTGAATACTCTACCAACAAGATCGCCAGCGAGCTCTGTATCAGCGACAAAACTGTCGAAACGCACCGCCGTAACCTCTTTCAGAAACTGGGTGTCAGAAACTCAGTGGGCCTCACCAAAATAGCCGTCCGCATGGGCGTAGTGTAGCTTTTTACAGGTTTTCATCGTGGGAAACCCTTAGAAACAGCAGTCGAAACCATTAGTAAAATCAGGGTAAAAAACAGGAAAATTCAGGGTATCTGCCGATTGAAATAGCGCGTGCATCGCAACAACTTTGTCTAAGTGTTTTAATTATGGAACTGACAAAGCGCGAAAAGGAAATCCTGGGCCTGATCATGGACGAAATGAGCTCCAAGGAGATCGCCGAAAGGCTGCAAGTGAGCATTTCCACCGTGGAAGCCTACCGGCGAAGTTTGTTCAGAAAATTCGGTGTACGTTCGGTGATAGGGCTGGTGAAAGCAGCCATGAAAATGTAGTACTCGTAATTGCAAATTGGTATGGCAGATATCCGTCGCATGGCCGTCAACTGGGTCGACGGGATGAAAATCTCGCGGCAGCATTTTATCGAAACAGATCATTACCACACCGATCAGGTTCGACGCGCCGGGGCCGCATTGCTCACTCCGCTGAACTTTGGCCTGCTCCTTCCGAAAGACGGGAACGACCCGCTGGAAATACAGGTACTGGGTGACGCGGGCAATCAGATCAGGGTGAAAGTGAACCGCTGCCAGGCCATTACGCCGGATGGCAGCCTGCTCGACGTCGAAGAAACCGATGAGCTGAAACTCGACACGTCGCTGGCCGGAATCCTGGAACAATACCGGCTTCCGATGACGCAGAATGTGGAAATATATATGGTACTCAGCGTCGGACTGTTCGAAAGGCAGCCAACCGGTACGCCCTCCGAATCGGAGGTTCCGGTACGCCACCCTTACACGCTTCCGTTAGCGCGCGTAAGCCTGGTACCCTCCGAACTCATCAACATCGAACAATGGGGCGGACCGGGACTGATCATCGGCAAGCTGGCGTACAGTAATTCCGAATTGCGTGTTCTGCACGATTTCGTACCGGCCAGCCGGGCAGTGCGCAGCCACAAAAATTTGCGCGAATGGCATAGCCGATGGACGGGTTACCTGAACGACATTGAAATGTATTCGTTCCGGATTTTACAGAAGATCAAGACCAAAAGTCAGAAAAGTACGCTCTCGGATAGTGTTCAATTGATGGTGGAAGGACTGGTGACGACGATGACGATGGTCAATATCAGTTTTCAAAGGCTCATTCCCTTCGAACCGCCGATACAAATGGTAACCTCGATGATCCAGACCACCCAGGCCATTCGCGTAGCAATGGAATGCCTTACCGACAGGGAAAAGGAGGAGTTACTGGCCTATCTCGGCGAATGGGCCGACGATTCGCCGGGCAGCATTGAGAAGCAACTGTTAGCCGTGATTCAGGTGCCGTTTAATC
>CAMLNK010000680.1 GCA_946481035.1 uncultured Dyadobacter sp.
GTAACCTGTTCTTCATCTATCGTACTATCAAAGACCTTGATGCGGAACAAACCAACACTTCTACAAGATGGTATGAAAACATCTCCAATGCAGGTGCTAACCCATCGTTCCGTACTGCGGGTGTAATGTTGAGAGCCAGCTTCTAATTTCAATCAGACTATGAAAATGAAAAAGATATCATCAGTTATTTTGGCGGGGCTCATGCTTGTGGCAGCGTCCTGCAAAGAGTCCGATTTCAGCGACATATACCCTGATCCTTCGAAGATCTCTGCAACGACGGTCGAGAAGCAATTCACAGGGTTCCTTCAGTCCAATAAAGACTATGTATTGCCGGGCTACACGCATTACTTTACAATGCTCCGCATTACATTGAACCAGTACAACCAGTCGATCGGCTGGGTGAATGGTTCAGGTCAATACGTGCCGGGTTCGGCAGGTGTGGAGAATATCTGGTTCAACTACTACAACCTGCTGGCACAATACCGTGAGCTGCAAAAGGTTTACAATTCGAAAACTGCTGAAGAGCAAGCCGACCGCAAGTTCTTCATGACAGTAGCGAAAATTTACCTTTACGATCAGACGCAGAGAATGGTGGACGTTTTCGGGGCGATCCCTTTCACCGAAGCAGGTATGGTAAGCACAAAAGGTGGCGACTACAATTCGTCGGCAGCGAAGTTCGACGATCCTCAGGTGCTTTACACGCTGATGCTGGACGATCTGAAAAGCATCGCTACCGAGCTGAATTCGACGACGATCAATGCAGGTTATCAGAAGTCGTTTCAAACTCAGGACTTTATCAATAAGGGAGACCTGACTGCCTGGAAACGTTATTGCAACTCCCTGCGTCTTCGTATGCTGAACCGCGTTTCGGACGTAGCAGCATTCCAGTCGCGCTCCAACTCGGAAATCGCCGAGATCCTGGGCAATGCAACAACCTATCCTATTGTTGAGAACAACGATCAGAACATTCAGATCAATGTATACGACCTCAACAGCCCGATCAACTCGAAAGGCTTTCAGGATGGTATGGGCCCTGGTACATGGTATGGTAACACCGCTGGTAAGAAGTTGATCGACTATCTGAGCACTAACGCGGACCCACGCTTGCGTATGTTGTTCGAGCCGGGTGCTAATGCTGGTGGAAAGTATATTGGTATCGATCCGATGGCAACCGCGCAGGTACAAACCGAGCTTTCTAACGCAGGGATGGTTGCGATTTACAACCGTTACGTGACCAACTACAATCAGTTCTTTCCAGGTATTATCATCAATGCGCCTGAGGTTAACCTGATCAAAGCGGAGTACTACCTGAGATCGGCTAACGATGCGTCTGCAAAAACTGCTTACGAAACGGCGATCAGTCAATCAATGGATTTCTATAACCGTATCAACAATGTGAGCAACGCGGCACAAGGAACCAAGCCTGCCAATGTAACAACTGCTGAGGCTACCGCCTACGCGGCAGGAAACGGCGTGAGCTGGGCGAAGGCTACAACGGCTGCTCAGAAACTGGAATTGATCGCAGCTCAGAAATGGGTACACTATAACCTGGTGCAGCCATACGAAAACTGGGCGGATATCCGTCGCCTGAACTTGCCGACACTTAGCTTCTGGGTTGACAATAACAATAACCAGACTTTGCCTCCGGTAAGATTGAACTACCCAGGCAATGAGATTACCTACAATCCGGCTAACTACGCGGCAGTTCGCGAGAACGATAAACTCACTACCAAGCTTTTCTGGGACGTGAAATAACAGTACCCCGATTTATAATACCACTTAGATTTAGTTAGGAAGGGAAAGAGGCAGGTCGTTTGACTTGCCTCTTTTTGTATTTGGATGAAAATCTATCTGCGCCGGTTGGTGAGAACGAGCAATTGCGGGAATGTCAGCTGGCCACGGGAGATCAGTTTGGTCATTTCCCCGATGGTGTGGAAATAGGAGCCCAGCACAATGTCGGTATCTCCATCCTGGTCAAAGTCCGCCGCCTCCATCGTAAGCCATTTGCCGGAGGCGGCCATAGGGGTTGAGAAGGCTTTGAAATTCATTTCTCCCTCATTGGATAAGTAAATGAATCCATGTGCAGGATTGGCAGGATCTGAATAGAATGCGGTTGCGGCAATGTCGATATCACCATCGAGGTCGAAATCGCGGGCAATGGCCTTGCTGGCACCATAGAGCGGGAAAAACCATGCGAGTTTGAAATTGTCTTTTCCGTCATTCAAATACAATCTTACGCCGTGATAATTCTTATTAATCGGGGAGAGGTCCCAGTTGTCGCCGTTGGTAAGCACAACATCCTGGAAGCCATCCCCATTAAAATCCACCATTTCAAAGTAACTCATGCCATAGGAAGGCGGAAATTGCAGCACCACTTTTTCTTTAAATTTCCCGTCGCCGAGATTGTAAAACACAGACACCTGTTCCCAGGCCTGCGCCATTAGCGCAATAACGTCCGGTTTCTTATCTCCATTCAGGTCCCGGATTTCGGCCCTTCTTGCACCCGGCAATTCCTTTAATAAGTGCTCTTTCTCCGGTTGGAAATTGTCCAGCCAGAACAATTTGCCTGAGTGGTTGCCAAAACCGCAGATCAGTGCATCGTCCTTTCCGTCCATATTCATATCGCCGGCCGAGAACTGGACCGGACGAGGCAGGTTCTGAATGTTCACAAGTGACGCATCCGACGTTCTGGACAAGGACATCAGCCGACCGGTACGCTGGTCGGAAGGCTTGAAAACGCCGATGGAAAGCAAGCGCGGTGGCGCGTTTTGAGGAAAATCAACGTCCGTCGGAGCCGAGTCGATCCACCAGGTATCTTTCAGTCCCGTTTTGCCGAAAATATACAATGCGTTCTGATCGTCGCCTATAAAGAGCTGAGCCGAGGCCTTATCATATTTCAGAAGTGTGGTTTTGGGCACCTGTTTATCGCCTACCGTCAGGTCGGATACATGAAAAAGCCGCAGGGAATCCGTGATCGGCAATGTCGTTTGCTGGGGGAGCGGCTCGGCAGGGGCTGTCGCCCGGTAGTAGGCGATGATCTTCTTCCATTCAGCTTCTGTAATGAGTTTCTCCCGGGGATAAACGTTCAGCTCCTCCATAATGCGCCTTTCTTCCGGGATCAGGTCGGCATACGGATCTTGTTCGTTTTCGCGAATGCCCAGGCGGAGTCCCATATTGGGCAGCACACTGGTCGTCCACGTTTGTTTGTCCAGCAAAGCGGGCTCGGGGAAGAGGTGGCACCGCTGGCAATAATCCATGGCCAGTTTTCTCCCTTCCTGGACCGAATCGGCCGTCGTAAACCGGAAAACCGGCTCGGGGACAGGTTTAGGATTTTGAAATGAAAGCGAAAGCCCCGCCATTCCGATGGGTACAGAGACGAGCAGGGCTTTTTTCAAAAATATCATTGCGGATCGCTTAACGGATCAGATTGCCGAGAGTTTCCAAAACTTTATCATACCCAAACGCCCCGATCTCCCGCTCCATTCGCTCACGAATAGCGTCCGTCTGCAAATTACCGATACTACCCTCATGGCTATGTTTCAACTCACGCGACGCAGTATAAGTACCGTCGCCGATTTCGGCACCTACCTGCTTGTATGCGTCGCGGAAAGGCACGCCGTCGATCACGAGCTCGTTCACGCGTTCCACGCTGAACAGCAGGTCGTATTTCGGGTCGTCGAGCAGGTTTTGTTTTACTTTCAAATGTTCGAGCATGAATGCGGCGATGTCGAGGCAGTCGAGGATTTCGTCAAATGCGGGCATCAGGATT